>NZ_JBFRSN010000712.1:0-6021 GCF_041473595.1 Vibrio sp. 10N.222.46.A1 | reverse complement strand
CGTTATACAGATGGCAGTATTGAGGTGGCATCATTACCTTCACTAGGAAGTGGTGGCTATAAACGTATTGGTGCCTTTGCCAGTTATAGATTGGATACACTAGATAACTTCAGTCTTCCTACCGAAGGTTATTTTGTCGATTTAGAGTACCTTATCTCTCATGACGATTTTGAGAATGAAAGCTCTAATGGTGGTTCAGATTTCTCTTCTGAGAGTGATACAGTCTTTGAACTTTCGGCCAATTTTATGGCAGCACAAAGCATTGAAAAGCATACTTTAGTCGCAAAGGTTGATTACGGCATCGTAGAAAGTAAAAACTCAGTCTTTCCGATTGATCCGAAAGAGCTAGGAGGGTTCCTCAATCTATCCGGTATTCCAAGAAATAGTTTGATCGGTCAGAACTTAGCTTACACCAGTTTGATCTACCGTTATAAGTGGTTTGAAAATGACTTCGGCCTCTTTGAATCACCGTTCTACGTGGGCGCCTCTATTGAACATGGTGGTGTTTGGTCGAACAATGACTTAAAACTGGATGAAGCTCCAATGTATACTGCAGGCTCTGTTTTTGCGGGTGTCGACTCACCCATCGGGCCGATCATATTAGCTTATGGTCGAACCGAAGATAACTTTGATTCGGTGTATCTGATTGTCGGTACTTCCTACAAATAATCATGCGTAGAGTCACCGTTTAACTGCGTAAATAGGCAAAAATAGTGGGACTTTCGTCTTAACTTGCTATGTTGGTCAAAATGATAAGATTTTAATTTAACGTTAAATTTGCTATTCTACCGCCCACAGTTTGGCCTCTATGATGCCGCTCATCAATACAAATTGAATGACAAAAATGGCAATGGAGAGCCAAGTTTCCAAGGATGTTCGCTTCTTAATTTTACTAATAATTATGAAGGTAAGAAGTGAACCGCAATGAGAGGAAAAAAGTCGTGCTTGAAGCCTACCGTAAACACGTCGAAGAACGTGCTGCCGAGGGAGTTGTCCCAAGACCACTAGATGCTGAGCAAGTCGCTGGCCTAGTTGAACTTCTAAAGAATCCACCTCAAGGTGAAGAAGAAATCATTCTTGACCTACTAGAAAATCGCATTCCACCGGGTGTAGATGAAGCTGCTTACGTAAAAGCTGGCTTCCTTACGGCTATCACTAAAGGTGAAGTAGCTTCTCCACTAGTAAGCAAAGCAAAAGCTGCACAACTGCTTGGTACTATGCAAGGTGGTTACAACATCGAGTCTCTAGTGTCTCTGTTAGACGATGCTGAGCTTGCTCCAATCGCAGTTACAGCCCTGTCTCATACTCTACTGATGTTCGATGCGTTTTACGATGTAGAAGATAAAGCGAAAGCAGGTAATGCTTCAGCACAACAAGTACTTCAATCTTGGGCTGATGCTGAATGGTTTACAGCGAAAAACAAAGTAGCGGAAAAGATCACCGTTAAAGTATTTAAAGTTACCGGTGAAACTAACACTGATGACTTATCACCAGCGCCTGATGCATGGTCACGTCCTGATATCCCAGTGCACGCGAAAGCGATGCTGAAGATGGAACGTGATGGCATTACTCCTGATGAACAGGGTAGCGTTGGTCCAATCAATCAAATTGAAGAAATGCAAAAAGACGGCATTCCACTGGCTTACGTTGGTGATGTTGTTGGTACAGGTTCTTCACGTAAATCGGCAACAAACTCAGTACTTTGGTTCATGGGTGAAGATATCCCATTCGTACCAAACAAGCGTACTGGCGGTGTTTGTCTGGGTGGTAAAATTGCACCAATCTTCTACAACACAATGGAAGATTCAGGCGCACTACCCATTGAACTGAACGTACAAGACATGAACATGGGCGATGTCATTGATATCTACCCGTACGAAGGTGTTGTTCACAAGAACGGTTCTGTGATTTCAAACTTTGAGCTAAGCAAAGTACTTCTTGATGAAGTGCGTGCTGGTGGCCGTATTCCACTGATCATTGGTCGTGGCCTAACGGGTCGTGCTCGTGATGCTCTAGGCCTAGCTGAAACCGATCTGTTTGCTAAACCAATCGATCCTTCTGCTTCTGATAAAGGCTACACATTAGCTCAGAAGATGGTAGGTAAAGCGTGTGGCGTTGAAGGTGTGCGTGCGGGTCAGTACTGCGAACCTAAAATGACGACAGTGGGCTCTCAAGATACTACGGGTCCTATGACGCGTGATGAGCTGAAAGATCTGGCTTGTCTTGGCTTCTCTGCGGATCTTGTGATGCAGTCTTTCTGTCACACATCTGCATACCCGAAACCAGTTGATGTAAACACTCACCATACACTGCCTGATTTCATCATGAACCGCGCGGGTGTTTCACTTCGTCCGGGTGATGGTGTTATCCACTCATGGTTAAACCGTATGCTTCTTCCTGATACTGTAGGTACAGGTGGTGACTCGCATACTCGTTTCCCTCTAGGTATTTCATTCCCTGCTGGTTCTGGTTTGGTAGCATTTGCTGCGGCAACAGGCGTTATGCCTCTTGATATGCCTGAATCTATCTTGGTTCGCTTTAAAGGCGAAATGCAACCGGGTATCACACTACGTGACCTAGTACATGCAATTCCGCTTTACGGCATCAAGCAAGGTCTACTAACGGTAGAGAAAGCAGGAAAGATCAATGAGTTCTCTGGTCGTGTACTAGAAATTGAAGGTGTTGAGCACCTATCTGTTGAGCAAGCATTTGAACTTTCAGATGCATCAGCTGAGCGTTCTGCGGCTGGTTGTACGGTTAAGCTATCTCAAGAGTCTATCGATGAGTACCTGAACTCGAATATCGTTATGCTTAAGTGGATGATCGCTGAAGGTTACGGTGATGTTCGTACGATTGAGCGTCGTATCACGGCAATGGAAGAGTGGTTAGCGAACCCTGAGTTGCTATCTGCTGATTCAGATGCGGAATACGCGCACGTTATCGAGATTGATCTTGCTGACATCGATCAACCAATCCTATGTGCGCCAAACGATCCAGATGATGCTCGTCTTCTTTCTGACGTTCAAGGCACTGAGATTCAAGAAGTGTTCATCGGTTCTTGTATGACCAACATCGGTCACTTCCGTGCTGCAGGTAAGATGCTAGAAGAGTTTAATGGCTCTTTAAATACTCGCCTATGGGTTGCTCCGCCAACTAAGATGGATAAAGACCAACTGACAGAAGAAGGCTACTACGGCATCTTCGGTCGTGCTGGGGTTCGTATTGAAACTCCGGGTTGTTCATTATGTATGGGTAACCAAGCTCGTGTTGCTGATGCTTCGACGGTTATGTCTACGTCTACTCGTAACTTCCCGAACCGTTTAGGTAATGGTGCGAACGTTTATCTAGCTTCTGCTGAACTTTCTGCTGTTGGTGCGATTCTTGGTCGTATCCCAACTAAAGAAGAGTACTTAGCGTACGCTGAGAAGATCAATGCAACCGCTGCCGATACTTACCGTTACTTGAACTTCCATAAAATGGGTCAGTACACGGATAAAGCAGACACAGTTATCTTCCAAGAACCAGCTTAGTTCCTCGTTATATTTGTAGCTGCAGTGTTGTTGACTGCGTACGTTCACCGGAGCGCCGGCCGCCCTAGTCACATAGAGCTTCTATGCTCATAGGGATGAACGTACTTGTCGCCTAGCTGCAACTCCAACTATTTAGAGGAACCCAAATGATAGAGCGTCTACTTCGGTAGGCGTTTTTTTATGTCTGAATGTTAGTTTACGAGCGACTCGATCTCTTGATGACTTCGCTATATACTCTCGCCTCATTTTTTACCCTATCTGTCATTAGTGCACGGAGCCTTTATGGAATTTGAATTTACACGAAACACTTTAATGGGCGAGTACTATGTAAAGTGCAGCATGGGTCATGAAATTGTTGGCCGCTGGCTTCAAGAAGAGATCGGGAAAGATAAGCAGAAACTGAATCATGTGATGGCGTTGATTGAGCAATCTCGACAAGATCTGAGCAATGAAGTGACGCTACTAGGCAAAGAGATCAGCCTAGCGATCAATGAAGACGACGTAACGATTCAAGAAAATGTGCTAGGGCACGAACAAGAGATGGAAGAGGGTAGTGAGTTCGATTTCTATAATTGTGAAAGCGAAGCAAGCTGCGGAATTGACGATTTCGAGTTGCTCATCGAACGTTGGATTGATTTTTTAGGTTACTAGTTGCTAATGATTTTGCATCGTGAAAGTTTCGTTGCCCAAAACTAGAGCAACGACAGTGCAACGCATTAAGATAGTGAAAAGGCCGCACCACATTGGTGCGGCCTTTTTCGTTTCTAAAACGGTATTGTTTCTATTTTATTTAAAATCAACAACTTAAATTTATGGCACGCTACTTGGATTGTAATAAGAGTATTAACGGATTAAGTGAAGAATTTAAGGAAAGAATATGAAATTAATAAATGCCATTGTAAAGCCATTCAAATTAGACGATGTACGCGAAGCGCTCTCTGATGTGGGTATTGAAGGTATGACGGTTTCTGAAGTGAAAGGCTTTGGTCGTCAGAAGGGGCACACTGAATTGTATCGTGGTGCAGAGTACCAGGTGGACTTCCTACCCAAGGTAAAGCTAGAGATTGCAACCCAAGCTGAAAATGTTGACCGAGTTGTTGAAGCGATTAGCCAAGCGGCGCACACCGGAAAAATCGGCGATGGCAAAATTTTTGTGTATGACCTAAGCCAAGCCGTACGAATTCGTACTGGTGAAATGGATGCTGAAGCACTTTAAAGAATTACAAGGACTGGAGACTTTAATATGGAACTTACAACAACAGTAACGGAACTACGTTACGCACTAGACACTTTTTTCTTCCTCATCTCAGGTGCGTTGGTCATGTGGATGGCTGCAGGCTTCGCAATGCTTGAAGCTGGTCTAGTTCGTTCAAAGAACACCACAGAAATTTTAACTAAGAACATTTGTTTGTACGCGATTGCTTGTACGACTTTCTTAGTCGTTGGTTACAACATTATGTATGTCGATAACGGCGAAGGTGGCTGGTTACCGTCATTTGGTACTCTGATTGGTACTCAAGGTGAAGGTGCAGACCACTCATTAGAATCAGACTTCTTCTTCCAAGTCGTTTTCGTTGCAACAGCAATGTCTGTGGTATCTGGCGCGGTTGCTGAGCGAATGAAACTTTGGTCATTCCTTATCTTCTCTGTCGTGCTAACAGCATTCATCTACCCAATGGAAGGTTACTGGACTTGGGGCGGTGGTTTCCTATCAGAAGCCGGCTTCAGTGACTTTGCTGGTTCAGGTATCGTACATATGGCTGGTGCTTCAGCAGCCTTAGCGGGTGTTCTTCTGCTGGGTGCTCGTAAAGGTAAATATGGTAAGAACGGTGAGATCTACCCGATTCCAGGTTCAAACATGCCACTGGCAACGCTAGGTACATTTATCCTTTGGTTTGGTTGGTTCGGTTTCAACGGTGGTTCTCAACTTATGGTTTCTGACTTTGAGAACGCGACAGCGGTTGGCCAAATCTTCCTTAACACCAACGCAGCAGCAGCAGCAGGTGCTATCGCAGCACTACTAGTATGTAAAACGACTTGGGGTAAAGCTGACCTAACAATGATTCTTAACGGCGCGTTAGCTGGCCTAGTAGCAATCACTGCAGATCCTTTATCACCATCACCTTTATTTGCTGTAGCGATTGGTTCGGTATCTGGTGCATTGGCTGTATTCAGCATCATCGCTCTAGACAAAGCTAAGATTGATGATCCAGTAGGTGCTATATCGGTACACGGTGTGTGTGGTTTCTTCGGTCTAATGGCTGTGCCACTAAGCAATGCTGATGCAACGTTTGGTGCTCAACTATTGGGTGCAGCAGTAATCTTTGCATGGGTATTCGGTGCTAGCCTAGCGGTATGGGCAGTGCTTAAAGCAACAATCGGTATCCGAGTAACTGAAGATGAAGAACTTGAAGGTATGGACATGCACGATTGTGGTGTCGGCGCCTATCCAGAGTTTGTGTCTGTAAAATAGAACATTATGTATTAATCC
>NZ_JBFRSN010000711.1:0-925 GCF_041473595.1 Vibrio sp. 10N.222.46.A1 | reverse complement strand
CTATAACTCGTCATTAGCACGGTTTTTCATGCGGTTATAAATTTATCTTTGATAACGAATGGTATATATTTGATTGATCTATATGAATTTGCGTTGGTTTGTGATCATCAAAAGAACATTTACTCTGCTTATCGCTACATTATCCGTTTCAGTGAACGCGTTTGCTGACTCTTTACCTGAGCGTATCGATAACTTCACTAAACTTTTTGATCATGAAATGGCAATTGAATCTTATGATATTCGACTGCTTCAGGCTGATTACCCGACTCGCTTGATCATGCCGTCCTCTATGCTGCCGCAAACTGCTGAATACCCACTAAAAGACATCCAACGCTTATACCGGTTATCAAAAACATGCAGCGGAAAGTTGCCTTTAAGCCCTCTAATCACAGAGCCTTTGGTCTTTACTCGTGCAATGTGTAAAGGAACTAAACTTTCTGATCGTTGGTTTACTCGAAGTGGTTTGATTCATCCCGGTGGCGGTTCATATGCCGCACGCTACGTTGAGTTATACCCAGAGAAATTTGACTCGTTGAAGCGCTACATGCACATTCAAGAGCGACCGAACACCGAACACGATGAACTACTGTCTCGTCTACAGAAGATGGACAATGAAGCCATAACAGCTTTGCTAGCGGGTGCGAGTATGTTTGTTGAGCTTGATGAAATGTGGGTCAAGCGCGGTGATAGATATTACCTGTATAAAGAATCAGTTTGGAACGAAAACGCTACGCTCGCGGGTTTAGCCTTTAGTTTGTCCTCAGAAGGCAACAGCTGTTTTGTCCAACGCGGCAATGTATGTTGGGAAATAGAAGATCATTCAGAACTTCTGCAGATAGCCATGTTTATTTTGGTGATTGCCAATATCCTACTCGTGTTGGGGTGGGCGGTTTACCGTTGGAACAGTAAAAAACAAGAGATGAAG
>NZ_JBFRSN010000710.1:0-8681 GCF_041473595.1 Vibrio sp. 10N.222.46.A1 | reverse complement strand
TAAACGATCGGCATTAGACATTCAATGTCGGCCTTTTTTATATCGATGAACCTTGATACTTTATCGCCCACCAAGAACACAGCCTCTACACTATATTGAACGCAGTATCGCTTCGCTCGACTCTTCGATTAAATCCAACACTAATTCAAAGCCATTCCCCTCACCATAATAAGGATCGGGAATTTCTTGATATTGTGACTCTCCAAAACTCAAAAATAACGCGAGCTTGTATTGGAGGTGAACTGGACACTGGCTCACTAAGTCATCTAAATTCGCCTTGTCTGCCGCAAGTATCAGGTCAAACTCTTCGAAGTCATTATCTACCACTTTACGAGAGGTAATCCCTTTAAAGCTGTAGCCGCGCTTCTCTCCTGCTGATTTTGAACGTGAGTCTGGCGCATTGCCTTGATGAAAGCCAATCGTCCCAGCGGAGTCGACCGTTACATTAATATCCATCTGCTGAGCTTTCTTTCTCAGCACCGCTTCACCTGTTGGCGAACGACAAATATTCCCCATACAAACCACGAGTATCTTTTTCATCCGTAATCACCTGTTCTTCCGATGGTTTTTGCTATCGTTAAGTTAGGCTATGATAGGCGTAATCACAACTTAAAAGGATTTGTTATGTCGACCGAAGACAACAAAGAACAACGCCACAAAGCAAGACAACAGAAAGTAAAAGAGCAAGTCGATGCACGTGTTGCAGCAGCGCAAGAAGTGAAAGGACTGTTATTGGTTATTACTGGCAACGGGAAAGGGAAATCGACATCAGGTTTCGGTACGATTACACGTGCAGTCGGTCACGGTAAGAAATGTGCCGTTGCTCAGTTTGTAAAGGGAACCTGGGATAACGGTGAAAAGAACGTTCTTCAAAAACTCGATGTAGAGTTCCAAGTGATGGGTACAGGCTTTACTTGGGAAACTCAAAATAAGGCGAAAGATATTGAAGCCGCACAGCGCGTATGGAAAGAGTGCCAACGCATGCTAGCTGATGAGTCGATTGATGTAATTCTGTTTGATGAGCTGACGTACATGGTAAGCTATGGCTACATCGAGCTAGATGAAGTGGTAGAGGCTCTGAGTAACCGTCCTAAAATGCAATCAGTGATCATCACAGGCCGTGGAGCGCATCGTACTTTAACGGACATGGCCGATACCGTGTCTGAAGTTCGTAACGTTAAACACGCTTTTGAGTCTGGTGTTAAAGCTCTGCAAGGTGTGGATTGGTAACAGCCTTCCAACCAGAGGTCCCCGACTCGGTCACTCTTCCCTCTCGAGGATGACGACCACTAGACTGTCTCGCCCTTGAACAAGGCACTAATACCTATCGTCATTCCCTAATGCGAGGGACGAGCTTCATAGGGAATCTCTCTTGGGTATTATCGGCAGCCAAACAAAAGCGCCATTCCTCGTAATAAGGAATGGCGCTTTTTATATGCTATTTATATGCTATTTATTTAAAATAGCGATTAGTTAAACAAGCCTTTGAGTAAACCATTGACTGCATCTCTAGTTTTCTCATCTTTGATCTTGTCACCGTATTTTTCTTCAAGTTTCTTAATACCGCGATCAATCTCTTTTTCAGCTTTCTGTTTCAACACATCATCAAAAACAAGCCCAAATTTCGGGTCAGCCCACTGGCCGGTTACCTTAATTGGAATCGTCACATCTTTGAGATCATCAATGCTCTTACCACCCTGGCCTTCAAGCGAACCAACAATTGACGTGCGAACCAGGAAGTCGACCGTTTCATTGATGAAGTTTGCTTTACCTTGACCTGTCACGCGTAAAAGAGGCGATTGTGCCGATAAGTCATTCGTTGAAACCCAACCTTTATCAACCTTGAGTGTTGCTTTCATTGCACTAAAATCTGTCTTTTGAGACTCGTCTTTGCTTTCGACTTTTTCGCCTTTGATCTTAGCGTAGTTTTCTCTAATCAGTTGCGCGATGTTGATGCCATTAACCGCACCATCTTCAAAGTTAATCGCAATAGTACCAACCAAGTTCTTCTTGATTCCTGTTGGCGTCAAGCTCTTACCTTTAACGTTAACATCGATATTACCGGTACCTTCCAGCGTATCGTTGTTCGCTACGTCAACCAGTAACGGTTGTACTTTTACGCCTTTAATCTTTTTCTTAGCCGTGTAAGTCGCTGGCGTCTTGCGTGCATCTAATCGTGCTGTTGCCGAGATAGAGCCTTGGTAAAGATTCGAGGTAAACGATATCAGATCTGCGATACCACGGTTAACTGAGAACGCAGTTTTCACGTTCTGCATTTTTGCGTTGTTCGCCTTGAACTTATCGATTGTGATATTACCTTTCACATCGAGCGTTTTCAGAGCTGACAGGTCAGGTTCTACTTCTTTCGCAGGAGCCGAGTTATCTGAACTTGAAGTCGAGCTACCTGAGCTTGACGTCGAAGAAGCTGTAGTATTTGAAGTTGAGCCACCAGCAGAATCAGAAGGCGCAGCGCTCGCTGTTTCTTCTGTATTACCTAGGCCTAAGAACTCATCTAAATCGATGTTCGGGCTATGAAGAGAAAAACGAACCTTTGGTATTTCAGATAAAGTGATGTCCGCTTTACCGTCTAGTGCGATAGCGTTAGCTTGCAGCTTCGCTAGCACAAAGCTCAAGTGACTCTTCGTTAGATCAAAGCTTAAGTCAGACAGCATATCCACTTTCATTGGTGATTGAGGAAGCGTTTCACCTTTGAATGTTGAGTCTAATGTTAACTTGTTCAGTGTAACTTTTGAGATCGCGCTATCGACAGTTAAGTCACCGCCACCTTTAAGATCAAGGTCAAGACCAGCAGCATTACCAATCACCGCATAAGTCAGTTGGTTAACCTTATCGAACTCAAACGTATTTAAGCCAATCTTCGCTGACTCGATCGACGTTGCTGGATCATTGAACTTCGCATTAAGGTCAATATTTCGTAATGCGTAGCTTGCAAAGCCTTCCGCTAATTTGAATTCAGCACTGCCATTTGCAGAGAACTTCTGTTGGTTGTTTTCACCAGAAGCCGCAAACGTCGCGGTCGTCCATGTATCAACGGCAAACTCAGAAAGACTCAAAGACACATCGTATAGCTTAGTGAATGAACCTGCTTGCTTGTCGTCCATCTCAAACAATGCGTTTGAGACAGTTACACCTGCAAGATTGATCGTCCAGCCAGATGTGTCTGTAGAAGTTTGCTCTTGAGGCGCCGGTGTTGCTTCAGAACTTGTATCCGCTGCAGGTTCAGACTCCTTAGGAGCAGACACTTGTGTGAGCGCATCGATGTTCTTGCGACCATCTTTAAGCGTTTCTAAATAAAATTCTGCACCATCTAGAGTGATATTGCCGATCTCTAGTTGATTGCTAAATAGCGGAGTAACCGAAACATCAACGCCAACCGTATCAACCTTAAACAGGTTTGGTTGAGTGAACCCTTCAGGGTTACGTAATTCAGTTTGACCAAGTTCGAAGCCAATAGATGGGAAGAATTGCCAACTGATATCACCCTCGATCACGAGCTCTAGGCCTGTGTGTTTTTGGGCTTGTTCGACAATTAATGGCTTAAATTGGTTGGGATTCACTAACAGCACTAGTGCCAGAATTGCTGCAACGACAACAAACACTGGTACAGCTATGAAAATGAGTAGTTTCTTCATCCGCATATTCCTTGCTTAGATTCCAAAAGAAAGTGGCACTATAAAAGTGCCACTGATTCGGTAAAAAATAAAGCTAAGTGAGTCACTTAGGCAAAATTTAATTCGATTAAGACTTCAACAACTTCGCAATATGCGCTTTTAGCACATCAATCGCAATACGGTTTTTACCACCACGAGGAACGATGATGTCTGCATGTTGTTTTGAAGGCTCGATAAACTGCATGAACATTGGGCGTACTGTTTCTTGGTATTGTTTAAGTACCGTATCCATTGTTCGACCACGCTCTTCTACATCACGCTTAACACGACGTAGTAGACAGATGTCCAACGGTGTATCCATAAATACGCTTGCGTGCATTAGTTTACGAAGACGCGGGTCTGTCAGAAGCAGAATACCTTCTAAAATGATCACTTTCTTAGGAGTAAGTGTAGTCGTTTCAGAAGTGCGTGTGTGCTCTGTGTAGCTGTATTCAGGAACTTCCACGGCATTGCCACTCATTAGCTGCTGTAGATGTTCGCATAAAAGGTCATGATCTAGTGCATTTGGGTGGTCGTAGTTAGTTTTAACTCGCTCTTCCATACTCAAGTGACTTTGGTCGCTGTAATAGCAATCTTCCGTGATAACACCAATTTGATGGTCGCCTACTTTTTCGCGCAGCTCATTATAAATCGTACTCGCGATCAGGCTTTTTCCTGAAGCTGAAGCGCCAGCGATACCTACGATGACACATTGATTATTATCAGACATTAATTTGCACCCGATATGGTTTGGTGGTGGGAAGAGATAAACCGCCTGATTATAGGGGCTAAAGCATATAGATTCTAGTCGCGATGTTAGCTAATTGCAGTCAAATTGATGATCTCAATACATTTACTTAAAACAATCGTTTGCTTTCAAATAACTTAAATACAACTATATGCACACCCCCTATGGCTATCCACCTAATCCAACCGTTGTTTATCTCACCCAAACATGATTTACACACCTTTGTGATCAGCCATTGCTATTCAACCATCGAGAAGTTAATCGCCTCTGGTCTCGCCTTACCAGTCCAGAACATCTTCGCAGCCACGTTCTCAGCAAGCTCTAAGTAATGACGCGTGTGTTCACTGTCTGGACGACGTATAACGGTTGGGCAACCTGCATCAATATCTTCCCGTACATCAATGTGCAGCGGAATTTGCGCTAAGATATCGAGGTAAAACTCTTCTGACATGGCTTCCGCGCCACCAGCGCCAAAGATATGCTCTTTCTCGCCACAGTGGCTACAGATATGGTAGCTCATGTTTTCCACTAAGCCTGCCACTGGCACGCTCACTTTATCAAACATTGCCACACCTTTACGCGCATCGGCTAATGCCAAATCTTGAGGGGTGGTCACCACAACCGCGCCCGTCACTGGGATCTGCTGCGAAAGCGTTAGCTGAATATCACCCGTACCCGGTGGCATGTCGATAACAAGGTAATCCAATTCTGGCCATACGGTTTCATTCACGAGCTGACCTAAAGCCTTCGCTGCCATTGGGCCACGCCAGATTGCAGCATCATCTTTCGACACAAGATAGCCAATAGAATGCGTAAAAATGCCGTGCGCCTCGATTGGCATCATCCATTTGTTGTTCTGCACTTCTGGCTTTGCATCCAGTTGACCGAGCATCATCGGCACAGATGGACCATAGATATCCGCATCCAACAAGCCCACTTTTGAACCTGACTTAGATAACGCAAGCGCAAGGTTTACCGAAGTTGTCGATTTACCCACCCCACCCTTTGCCGACGTCACGGCGATAATGTTCTTAACGCCCTTCAAAGGTGTCGCGACTGTTGTTTCTAGCGCAGACGGCTTCACTTTTACTTCAAACTGAAAAGCGCTAACAAGTTGCTGTTCAATCTGGGAGTGGATCCACTGTTCCAGTTCAACCGCGAGCTGATTGGCAGCAAAAGGCAAGGTAATAACAAATGACCCACGCGGATCAACCGATACAATATTTTGGTGTAGCGCCCACTCTGGGATGAGGATTGGTGACTCGAACTCATTCAACCATGAACAGAAATCTTGCTTAGAAGTAAAGTTACGCATTGGGGCTCCTTTTTTTATTTATGCTATCACCCACGAGATGAAGACTGAACCCCTAAAAAACTAGGGGAATCCTTTGTCTGATACCTTGGCGTATCACACGTTATAAAGTAGTATTACCTCTCAAAATTTATACCTATCAAAAAAGCGAATTATTAAGTATGGCAACTGATCCAAGACAACTTTTGGTAACTTGTGCGCTTCCGTACGCTAACGGCTCTATTCACCTTGGCCATATGCTTGAGCATATCCAAGCTGATATCTGGGTTCGATACCAGCGTCTACGTGGCAACACTGTAAACTTCATCTGTGCTGACGATGCTCACGGCACGCCAATTATGCTTAAAGCTCAACAGATGGGTATCACGCCAGAAGAGATGATCGCTGCTGTTAGTGAAGAGCACCAAAAAGACTTCGCTGGCTTTGATATCAGCTTTGATAACTACCACAGCACACATAGCGAAGAGAACCGTGAACTGGCTTCTCACATCTATCTAGAACTTAAAAAGAACGGCTTCATTTCTAGCCGTACTATTTCTCAGCTTTTCGACCCTGAGAAAGAGATGTTCCTACCAGACCGCTTCGTAAAAGGTACTTGCCCTAAGTGTAAGTCAGAAGACCAGTATGGTGATAACTGTGATAACTGTGGTGAGACATACAGCCCAACTGAGCTAATTAACCCTAAATCAGCGGTTTCTGGCGCAACTCCAGTAATGAAAGATTCTGAGCACTTCTTCTTCGACCTACCTCAGTTCGAAAGCATGCTTAAAGAGTGGACTCGTTCTGGTTCTCTACAGAATGAAACTGCAAACAAAATGCAGGAATGGTTCGAGTCTGGCCTGCAACAGTGGGATATCTCACGTGATGCACCTTACTTCGGTTTCGAAATCCCAGGCGAGAAAAACAAATTTTTCTACGTTTGGCTAGACGCTCCTGTTGGCTACATGGCTTCTTTCAAGAACCTATGTGACAAGCGCGACGATCTCAACTTTGACGAATACTGGAAGAAAGACAGCACAACTGAGCTTTACCACTTCATCGGTAAAGACATCGTTTACTTCCACAGCCTATTCTGGCCTGCAATGCTAGAAGGCGCTGGTTTCCGTAAGCCAAACAACGTATTCGTACACGGCTACGTAACGGTGAACGGTGCGAAAATGTCTAAGTCGAAAGGCACATTCATCAAAGCAAGTACGTACTTAAATCACCTAGACCCTGAGTGTCTTCGCTACTACTACGCTGCTAAGCTAAACAGCCGTATCGATGACCTTGACCTTAACCTTGAAGACTTCACTCAACGTGTAAACGCTGACGTGGTAAACAAGATTGTTAACTTAGCGTCTCGTAACGCTGGCTTCATCACTAAGCGTTTCGAAGGCAAGCTTTCTGCTGAATTTGCAGAACCAGAGCTTTACAACGAATTCGTTGCTGCTGCAGAGCGTATCGGTCAGCTGTACGAAACTCGTGAGTTCAGCCGCGCTATCCGTGAAATTACTGCACTAGCTGATAAAGCTAACCAGTACATCGACGAAAAAGCACCTTGGGTTCTTGCAAAAGAAGAAGGTAAAGAGAAAGAGCTTCAAGAAGTTTCTTCTGTGGGTATTAACCTATTCCGCGTGCTAATGGCTTACCTGAAACCCGTTATGCCAGAGCTTGCGGCTCGCACTGAAGCTTTCCTAAACGAAGAGCTAACGTGGGAAGCGATTGCTACACCGCTAACTGATCACGAAATCACTAAGTTCAAAGCGCTGTTTAGCCGTATTGATCCGAAGAAAGTGGAAGCAATGATCGAGTCTTCTAAAGAAGATGCAGCCGCTGAAGCAGCAGCAAAAGAAAAAGCAGAAGCTGAAAAAGAGCAAGCAAGCCAAACTGAGCTAGACAAAGAGCCAATCGCAGACGAGATTGAATTCGATGCCTTTGCAGCAGTCGATATGCGTATTGCTCGTATTATCTCATGTGAAGAAGTACCAAAAGCGAACAAGCTACTGAAGTTCCAACTGGACATCGGTGGTGAAACTCGCCAAGTATTCTCTGGTATCAAGTCAGCGTACAAACCTGAAGAGTTAGAAGGCAAACTAACTGTCATGGTAGCAAACCTTAAACCTCGTAAGATGAAGTTTGGTATGTCTGAAGGCATGATCCTAGCTGCTGGTCCTGGTGGCAGTGACTTGTGGATCCTTGAACCACACGAAGGTGCTCAACCTGGCATGCGTGTAATGTAGCTCTGGCTTCAGTCAGATAACAAGCACTCATAGCGAAATCCCTAATGCACTTTTAACTTGAATGAGTTGATAAGCATTGGGGATTTTTTATATCTACCGAAAATAAGCGTTCTCTGTTAGAGTCGCCGTCAACTATGCTATGTAGAGTAGAAATTTGTTTGCCGACAATAACGGGCTAACCAACACCTCTTTACTCTTCAAACCCTTTTTAGGAATCCCCAGTGACTAACAACGAAATCTTGCGTCGTATTCAACACGCGCTAAACCTTAAAAATGCACAGATCATTAAAGCTATCGAGCAAGCTGATGTGACCGTTGCTCATGACCAAGTGATTAATTGGCTAAAAGACGACAACGACAAGTCATGCTCTAAGATGAAAGATAAAGAGTTAGCGGTATTCCTAAATGGTTTTATCAATCTTAAGCGTGGCAAAAAAGAAGGTGTTCAACCTAAACCTGAAGTAGCTCTGACTAACAACATGATTTTCATGAAGCTGCGTATTGCGTTGAACATGAAAGCAGAAGATGTATTAGATATATTAGAAGTGGTAGGCATCAGCCTAAGTAAGTACGAGATTGGTGCCTACTTCCGTAAGCCAGAGAACAATAACTACAAAGTATGTGAAGACCAACTACTTTGCGATTTTCTAAATGGCGTGCAATTTACTAACCGTCCAGACTCAGAAGAGTTTGCAGGGTAAGTTACTGCCTATTGATACGTTCTCACC
>NZ_JBFRSN010000709.1:0-4512 GCF_041473595.1 Vibrio sp. 10N.222.46.A1 | reverse complement strand
GAGGTCACTTCCTTTTCACGTATCAGTGACACGGGCAATGAAGTCACCTACCAGTTTTGCCCTAAATGTGGCACTACCATGCTATTGCAGTCGGTTGCCGCCGCCGATTTTTATGTCGTCCCGCTCGGACTATTTAAAGAGCAAGACTTTCCGCTACCAAGCTTTTCAGTCTACGAAGAACGCAAACACGGATGGGTCAAATTTGACCATCAGATGAGTCATTACAACTAGCTTGTTACTGACCATTATCTCTATAAAGAAACAGTATTGGAACAAACTGCAAGACTGTTGCCTAAGATCAAATATCAACGTTCTACAACGCTAGCGTATCTTTTCGCTAGCGTTATAATCGGCTCCTCTTTTTAACCCAGGGTGAACCACATGATTTCAAAACTACCTCGCTGGGTTGAATACGGCGCCTTACTGTTAGCGGGCCTTGCTGGCAGCGTTAATGCTATTGGTTTACTCGGCTTCCAACATCAAGCTATCTCCCATATTTCAGGCACCATGTCTTTACTTGGCAGCAGCCTGCTCACGCCGACTTCAACTTCTATGCACCTCCTGCTAATCATTATGAGCTTTATGCTAGGTGCCGCGTTCAGCGGATTCTTTATCGAAAATCAAGCATTGAAGTTAGGACGCCGTTACGGTGTTGCGCTATGTATTGAGGGTGGATTGCTGTTCTTGGCGCTTTGGGCACTGTTACAAGGCTACACTTCAGGCCAGTATTTCGCTTCAGCCGCGTGTGGTTTGCAGAACGCAATGATCACCACCTATAGCGGGGCGATCATTCGCACCACACACATGAGCGGGATCATCACAGACCTTGGGATCATGATTGGCGCACGCTTAAAGGGGATGCCTTTTGACCGCCGTAAAGCCAAACTTCTTATGTTCATCGTTGTTGGCTTTCTGTTTGGTGGTTTAAGTGGTGCTTGCCTGTTCCAGCGCTTTGAAATTTTGGCACTGGCTTTCCCTGCCTCTTTCGCGTTCATTGTCGCGTTTAGCTACTGGCTCTACCTAACTTATCGAACTGAAGCCTCAGTAAATTTATAAACGCCTAGTAATAACCATGAGAATATGTAACATCTGCAACACTTTATTCTAAACTCATAATTTGTTGCAGAATAACCTGCGTGAATATTTAGCGATATTTGATGAATAGTATTGCAAGTGATATTAATACTCGGTAATCTTGCACCCAATGAGAAAATACGGATGTTTAGAGAATAAAAATGCCAAGGATGTGGCTTTTTTACATGTAGAAATACGAGAATAATTAACATGTCTAACAACACGAATACTGCTCAACCAGAGAAATCTAAAGGCAGTTTCTGGGTTTTCTTAATCCCATCTCTGATTGGTTTGTTCCTCTTCATGGCGCCAATTAGCTACCAAGGTGATCTCACGATCCCTGTCGCTATTCTAGCCAAATCAATTCAAGCGGTTTTCGGTGAGTCTCTAGTTGCTATTATCACTGCAATCGTTGCCTTCATGTCTGTAGCTTCCGTGTTAAGCACCATTTTCAAACCTACATTCATTAAATCGAATTCATTTCTAAACGGCCTTTTCAACCCATCTCCACTGTGGTTGTTGGTTCGTATTATCGGTGGTGCTGCAGCATTCATGGCTTTCTTCCAAGTTGGCCCTGAGTTTATCTGGGAAGAAAACACCGGTGGTCTCGTGTTAGAGGGCCTATTGCCGACTCTATTTTCAGTATTCATCTTTGCCGGTTTACTATTACCACTTCTACTTAACTTCGGTTTGTTAGAACTGTTTGGCACCTTACTAAGTAAAGTGATGCGTCCAATCTTCAACCTGCCGGGTCGTAGTGCTATCGATTGTATGGCTTCTTGGTTAGGTGACGGCAGCGTTGGTATCCTGCTTACAAGCAAACAGTACGAGAAGAAATTCTACACTCAACGTGAAGCCGCTGTTGTTGGTACGACTTTCTCAGCAGTATCTATCACGTTCAGCCTTGTAGTGATTGCTCAAGTAGAACTAGAGCACCTATTCCTACCCTTCTACGCAGCAATCTGCTTAGCAGGTATTGTGGCCGCGGTAATCATCCCTCGCCTTCCTCCACTGAGCATGAAGAAAGACACCTTCATTGATGGTACAAAACCTCACAAAGATGCTGATGCAATCCCAGCGGGTCACTCGACTTTCTCTTGGGGTCTTGAACTCGCGGTAAATAAGGCATCACAAGTGAAGTCTGCTAAGTCTGTATTTGGTGAAGGCATTCGTAACGCAGTCGACATGGTATTCGGCGTTCTTCCTGTTGTAATGGGGCTAGGTACAATGGCATTGGTAATTGCAGAATACACCTCTGTGTTCTCATTCCTAGGCCAGCCTTTCATTCCATTCCTTGAGCTACTTGGTGTACCTGAAGCGGTTGCAGCATCTGAAACCATTGTTGTTGGTTTTGCGGATATGTTCATCCCAGCGATCCTTGCCGCTTCTATCGACAACGAGATGACTCGCTTTGTTATTGCAGCAATGTCGGTAACTCAGCTGATCTACATGTCTGAAGTGGGCGCTCTGCTTCTAGGCAGTAAGATTCCCGTGAATATCCTTGAACTGTTTATTATTTTTATTCTACGTACGTTAATTACACTTCCGGTTATCGCTGGTGTAGCGCATCTAATATTTTAAATTAGACGCACTGATACAGTGTAATAAATAACCTGATTTATAATAGCCTCACTTTTGTGGGGCTTTTTTTGCCTAATATATTCACTCTCCGGTTTAAAATACATACACTCTCCTGTTTGAAATATCGCCAATATACGAATTGAGAATATCATTTGATTTCATATTAATTCCCTTACACCTCTCCCTTATATAGTAAATCATACGCATATTAGCCTAATTAATACCCTCCTCACTTTGTTTGCCTTTGATTAAGCCAACTCTTTAACTCATTGAACCAAAAAACAAAAGTAGCAAGTATGTAATTAACTGAGTTTTACGTTGTGCGGGTTGTTGTATTTTTGTAGTCTATTTTGTGAAATTACATTCAAGTAAATCCCAACAATGTCGATATATATATAATTACAAAAACACGATTAGCTTTAGTTTTCGCAAAGCTTGTGAGAAGAGGAAAACACAATGAAATTTAGCCATAAGGTGGTTGCAGCATCATCAGCCTTGCTATTAGTGACAGTATCATTGCTTTCAATACAGCAACTTTACACCGTAAAAAGTGCTGTAGAGAACCACGTCAATGCAAGCCTGAAAGAGATGGTCTCTGGTATTAAGAACACCGTAGCATCAGAGATGAATGCTAAGAAAGCACTGGCTCAGTCGACGACTGAAGTCATTGAAATCAACCCTCAAGATCGTACCTACGTTCAAAACATCCTAGAAAAGCCAAAACTTAAAGGCAGTTTTCTCGCGGTTGGTTTTGGTTATGACGCAAACGGTTTCGTGATTGAGAATGATGACGGTTGGGACGCGGGGCCAGATTATGACCCACGAATCCGCCCTTGGTACATTGATGCTAAATCCAAAAACAGTTTAGTTGTGACAGCTCCTTATGTGGATGCATCAAGCAAAAAAGTCATCATCTCAGTGGGTACGCCAGTTAAAGACAACGGCCGCTTTACTGCGGGTATGTTCTACGACCTAGAACTGACCAACCTTGCGACCTTGGTAAACCAAGTGAACTTGTTTGACGCGGGTTACTTATTCCTAGTCACTGCCGACGGCACGACGATTGCTCACCCTAATGCTAAGAACAATGGCGAAACGCTATCAAGCTACCTGCCACAAGCGACTATTCGCGAGGGATCTCAACAAATTGAAGTCGACGGTAAAAAGTTCCTAGTGAACTTCACTCACATCCCAAGTGAAGATTGGTACATCGGCGCAATACTTGATGAAGAGATCGCTTACCAAACCGTTGAAGATCTGAAAAACAGCTCGATAATCTACTCTTTAATTGCGGTTATTCTCAGCATCATTGCATTAACCGTCCTTATTCGTGTGTTAATGCGCCCGCTTGAGACGCTTAACCAAGCCATTCAAGATGTTGCGAGCGGACAAGGTGACTTAACTAAACGTCTAGATACCAATACAGATAAAGAGTTCTCTGACCTTGCGAAAGGCTTCAACACCTTTACTGAAAACCTGCAAAATCAAATCATTCAATCCAAAGCGATTGGTGTTGAGATTAAACGTGGCACTGAAATCACAGTAAAAGGCGCGGGTGAGTCAGCGAATGCGATGAATACTCAGCTGCAAGAGCTTGAACAGCTAGCCACCGCAATGAACGAGATGGCCGTTACCGCAACGGAAGTAGCAAACAACGCTCAAGGCGCAGCCGCCGCGGCTCGTGAAGCTGACGATGCGACACTAGACGGTACATCTGTAGTAAGTGACACGACTCAAGCGATTGATAACCTTTCAGCACGTATCGACCAAGCGGTTGCAGAAGTACAAGTACTTGAATCAGCAACAGCAAATATCGAGACGATTCTTAAAGTAATCAACGATATCGCAGACCAAACC
>NZ_JBFRSN010000708.1:0-986 GCF_041473595.1 Vibrio sp. 10N.222.46.A1 | reverse complement strand
TTATCTTTCATTTTCTGTACGGCAGGCAATAACATTCTAATTTCTTCATTATTGATATTGGTCAGAACCACAATATTTTCAGATTCAACTTGGGTAATAGTTAATATGCCATGCTTAACGGATTCAACCTTTTCACCAATCATAATTGATTCAGGTGCGACAGAGCGATCGGTTAACTGACCTGTACGTAATTTCGCCGCACTGATAGCGCGGATATTTCCGGTGTTTTCAAACGCAACAATAACAGTATAGGTGTTATAATACTCAACTACTGTCACATAGCCGTGTCTATTTGTTTTGAATCTAGCTCCATTGTTCATGTCGTGCGGAGCTTCCATTTTCTTCACGTGTTTCCTCTCTTAGTCTCAATGGCTGTTATATCTAATCAGCTCTTCTCGTTTTATAGATAATGAATGGGGGAGATAATGCAAAGTATATACGCATCTAAACTTAAGATGAATCTTGAAGTCATAGTAAATGAGGGAGAACACAGAAAAGTGGTAATAATCACACAGAATTAACCGAGAGGTTACGCTCATACGCTTAAGGACTTAACATTCCAAATTCAACCTTATACAGATTGTTTACAGTTTTTGAAGAACGAAAATGACGATAAACACTGCGTTTTGTTTAATCCTTGACCGCGCGATCGTTTGCGTTGAAAAATGTGATGAAAGTCTCACTTAACTGTTTATACTTCTTTTCCGGTTTTAAGCCGGTGCTTAGCCAATACAAGCCGTCACATGGATATGTGAATGACCCCACGGACCGGACCAGCTACGTTCCACTGCTTGTATAAGGTGATTTTTACATGAACAACTCGTTGTTACATTCGCTAACCCTGTTAGCTCCTTCATCGCGTAGCGTTTTGCTTGCGGTTCTTTGTCCTATTCCTTTGATGTCATTCGTTTGGCTCATGTTCACTCTTTAAGGATTACTAGGACACATTATGAATATTCTATTTGGTTTTGTCGGTGTTCTTGCAC
>NZ_JBFRSN010000707.1:0-5976 GCF_041473595.1 Vibrio sp. 10N.222.46.A1 | reverse complement strand
AATTACGCAACAAAGCCTTCCCTACTCTCTTTGATTAGTTTGTTTTCTAGGTGGTACTCAGATCATTGAATAATATTTTTTTTCTTTAGCGAGAGGGAAATAGATGTTGTTATTATTATAAGAACGCCACATGTGCTCATCCAACTAGGGATTTCATACCAAAAAATAACCCCCCAAAGTATATTGAAGACCAAGCCGATATAGCGGGTGACTGCAACTACAGCGGCGTTTTCATGACTGAATGCCTTTGTTAGGAAAATTTGCCCAATGAGCGAAACAAGACCAATGGCAATTAGATAAATCCACGCAATTCCCTGTGGAACCACAAACTCATCCCTCATCAAGTAACCGGATACCAACATCGAAGTGAAAAGAAAATAAAACACAATCTCGTAAATATGGTGCCTCTTACTCAGGTGGCGAATAGTGATAGAGGCAGCCGCCGCAAAAAAAGCACTCGCCACCCCTGAGAGGGCATACAAATTAAATGTATCGAAGCTAAATGGATTTACAATTAAGGTAACTCCAACCAAAGTGAGCGGAAAAAGGAATGCTACTTTTTTAGGGGCTTTTTCTCCCAAAATTAGGTTGGAAAGTAATATAACGAAGAACGGGGACAGGTAAGCCAAAATCACGGCGTCCGCTAGCGGCATGTGGGTAATCGCGTACACAAAAGCGAGCAGATAAAACGCCCCAAACAGGCCACGAAGCAAAAGCATTGGTATGCCCGTGGTAGAAAACCTGATACTCGCTTTCCACATTAAACCTAAAATCAGAACGGTTCCTATTGCGCTTCGGAAGAAGACAATTTCAGAGCTTGGAATCGTCAAACTGGCCGCTTTAATAAGTGCGTTCATGACACTAAAAATGAACGCAGAAAATATAGTTAACGCTACACCGTTGTTCATGATGGGTTTCTTTAAAGGTCGTATGATAGACGCACCCAACCAAGGTATTGGTGCGCTTGAGTGCGGGACTCTTCAATCAAATGGTGAGGGAGTTGAGAGCTACTTAACCAAGATTCGAATATACCTAGCACACGGTTAACGCTCGGTAATGCAATCCCATGCGCTCTGCCTAAGACTTGAAGCCAGTAAAGATTCTGTATATCTTCTTTAGGTATTCGAGGTAAAGACAACTTGCCTTTTTCCACCTTACCTTTGGCATAGGGCACGGCAGAGAAGTTGAAGTAGCACCCATTTTCATCCGGCTTAGAAAAAGGATCGATCAGAATCGCGCTGTATCGTACGTAAACCAAATATTCCTGCGCTATTGGAGTGAGCGACATAAACTGCTCAATTTGACGACGACGAATGGTTTCTGGATGCACAGGGTAGTTGTCATCATTGAGAAATTGTAACAAGTTAAATGGTGTTCCGTTAAAGTGAAGTATCAATCTTGATATATCGCGCCATAGCTCAACCAAAATGTGGATGGTTTCGGTTGTGATCGGTCCCTCAGGGAAAAGTTTGTACATGTACTTAACTTCTCTCGTCTCACTTAAGATATGATTGAGCGAGAAAGGGGTCATAAAAAATGCGGGATGAACGAAAGAGGTAATGTTTCGTCCTTCTACGCTAAACCCATTTTCCAACTCGACAACTTCAACACCGATATCCGCTAAAGTTTGAGTCAGTAGCTCTAGGACAGGGCATTTTTCTTTACTTGAGTAAGCATAAATACGTTTTTTAACCGCTTTGGTAAGGACACGAACGCCAGCTTGTTCCGTTATAAATTTAGTGGCCGCAAAGTAATTGGAAAATATCAGTACGTTGGGGGTTAAATTCAGTTCTGAAAACAAGCCTTTTACAATCCGGTGCCCACCAAATAAGGATGAAATGAGGACTACTATTTTTGTGGAACTCAAACACGATTTAGGTAAAGCCAATAGAACCGCTGAATAAGCATGAGATGGGGTGCCCAGAACCAACGTATCCCATTGTCCGCTTACATCGCGTAAATCTTCAAAAACCGCATCAAATATCACCTGCCCAGCCATTCGCTTCAAAGAGGATTTGGCAGCGAAAATATGCGCAATACGTTCGTTGTGTAAGCTTTCGAACATCGGCTGCCAGCGCTCTGATGAGCGGTTTACTAACCCAAGTTGCTCGCACTGGTTTCTGATGATTTTTGCTGTCTGAAATGCGGCTGGCCCTGTGCCAACGATTAACACTTTTCCTAATGAAAGAGTCATTTTGCGCGCTCCATCAAGACGGTGTCATATATCGCTGCATCGTTATGGATCTGTTGTGTTTCCCACCCATCCATTAGGTTTGGGTTGAAAGGGTAATTGAAGGCGGACTTTAAACCATTACCGAATCGAACTAATACTCGGTGAGAGTGGTTAAGATGAGGTCTAAGCTGTCTGAGTTGTTCCCATTTATGTTCCACTAAAGAGGCTACTACAACATGAGTTGGCCGGAAAGAGGCAAACTCAGTGATTAGATCTTTGCAGCTAAAAGTGGTTGACAAGTTGAGTTGGTTGGCCATTTTCACTGCCTGCTCATCAAGATCTATACCGTGCACGAGAGCGCCTGTGCTCTGAGATATAGTGAAAGCAGAAACCGGATAGGACCCTGAGCCAATAAACAGGACTCGAGAGTTGCTTTCAATTCCTGCTTTTTTTAGTTCAATTTTTGTGTTTTCAGAAAGTTGGTATAAATATTCGCTGATGTCGATTTGATGCTCTCTGGCACACTGAGACTGATGTTTTTCCAATAAACACAGAGCTTTTACAGCAGTTTCACGAAGCTGCTTGATTAAACGATCGTACTCAGGGGTCATATCAAAATCATCGCTAATGGTTTTAAAATTTTCTTGCAAAATCCAAGCGCAAAACTCATCAATTTTTTCTTGCAAAAGGACAAAACATTCACAATTTTCAAGGCTGTAATGAGTCAGGGTTTGAATTTGAGATTCAAACGTGGATAGAGAAACTAATAAGTGATATTGCCTTTTATTCATTGCCATAAGAATGCCTAATCTGTTTTAAGGGCTCGAACTGGGGTGACGTGGGTATGTCCATGAACGCAACAACCTACGTCCACATGAATCTGATAGATTTTCCCCAGCCTTTCAGAATCGAGCACGTCTTCTGGTTTACCGCAATATTGAACTTCACCATCATTCATTAAGAGAAGATGGTCGCAGTATCGAGCAGCGAGAGAGAGGTCGTGTAGGACCGCAATTGTGATGATATTTTTGGCTCGGGTATATTGACGAACAAGGTCTAAAATTTGGACTTGATGCTTGAGATCTAAGGCGCTTGTTGGTTCATCTAAGAGCAATACCTTGGGCTCAGCAACAAGAGATTGCGCCAGTGAAACCAGCTGTTGCTGACCACCGCTTAGTTGAGAAAACTGTCTAAGGGCGAGATTTCTCAAACCTAGATAATCAAGGATGGCGTCTGCTTTTTGTTCTTGTTCACATGTGATGTTCCAGCTCAGTTGATGAACCAAGCCCAGTAAGACAAACTCAATAACCGTTAATTGACAGGGAGATTTGTTGAGTTGACATAGGTACGAGAAGGATTGTAGCGGTAATCTCAGCCCGTCCTCCCCACTTGAATTAATCTTCCCATCAGAAGGAATGATGCCCATGATAGCTTTGAGCAATGTCGTTTTTCCTGCGCCATTGGGCCCTAAAATGGCGGTAAATTTGCCACCCAAAAAGTGGGCATCTACCTTCTTTAAAACGAGTTTTCTTCCAATTGGAACGGCAAGATTTTCTATTGAAAGCGACGTCATTAGATAAACCTCCTGCTTATCAGAAAATAAAGAAGGATCGGCACACCGACTAAGGAGGTGACGATACCAATTGGTATGATAGTGCCTGGGACAATCAACTTAGCAACAAGAGACGAGGTACATAAAAGCAACGCTCCCATTAATGCCGCCAAAGGTAAGTAGAAACGCTGATCTTCGCCTATTAGCATTCTTGCTAGGTGAGGAGCAACCAAACCAATGAAACCAATGGTTCCGACAAACGACACTGCTCCTGCAGTTAATAAGGAACACAGTAAAAACATCTGTAGTCTTAACTTGCTGGTCTTTATTCCCAAGGCGAGTGCACGCTCTTCGCCTAAAGTGAGGGCGGTGAGTGCCCATACCTTAGATAACGCAAAGACCAAACCGAACAGGAAAACGGCTCCTGAAACAAAGAAGGACAACCAACTCGCCTTCAGTAGACTGCCAAATAACCAAAAAACAATTTGCTGCAGCACTTCTGGTGATGCCAAATATTGAATTAATGACTGTAAAGCCTGGAAAAAGAAGAGAACGACAATACCTGCCAAAATCAGGATTTTTGCGTCCATATGTCGGCTGCGACCAATTATATAGATCGCCATACTCGCTAATCCAGATGTCAAGAAAGCGGCAAACGGCACGCCTAACCAATGCAAACCAAATACTGAAAAACCGGTTAAAAAAGCTATGGCTGCACCAAATCCAGCAGCAGCAGAGATACCAAGGGTATACGGACTGGCAAGTGGGTTGGCTAAGAGGGTTTGCATTAGACCGCCAGCGAGGCCGAGTGAGGCGCCAACCATAAGACAGGTGAGAGTGATGGGTAACCGAAGTTGCCAGACAATAAGTGTTGATAAGCTGTCACCAGAGGGACCACCTAGGAGGGCTTCAACAACTTGTTCAATGCCTAGCCACGATGAGCCAGTACCAAGATCGAATAAAGCGGAAAAACTCGTTGCCAGAAAAGCGCCTAGCAAAATCTTAATTCTTTGCTTCTGCATTCTTTGATAAATAGCGCCGCTGGAATGATTCAGGTCAGACGATGCTTTCATGCTTTCATTCATGAGTTACGCCCACCTGAATCATGAAAGTGCCTTTGAGCGCTTGCGGCATGTAGTTCCTAAAAAATTCTTGGTGCAATTTCTTAGGTTCAATATCTTTAAATGCTTCTGGGTAAATAGACTTTGCTAGATACAACAAGAAAACGTGGTCGTAAATAGTACGTGTTCCTGAGTGGTATATACCGTAGACGTCACCATTTTTAACTGCCGTCAGTTGATTCCAGCCAGCACGATTTAGGTAGGGGCGGTATCTAGTTTGCGCTTCTTCCATTGTGCTGTTGAAACCAAGCAGGGCGCTGTCGTTATGTTTAACCCAGTGAGCACCGGATATAAAGATCACTTCTGGATCTTGACTCAAGATATATTCAGGCGTTAGGTGGGCAGAACCTTCAAACATCCCATGGGCAAGGTTATCGGCCCCCGCCATTGTCAAAAGGTTGCCCCACATTGTCGTCGAGTAAGATTTACCGTATTCATTTGGTCCACCTGTACCTGCTTCCACATACACACGGCGTGCCGTGTGGTTTTCCAGATGCCTCGTAACACGTTGTTTAACCATGTTTACTGTGTTTTCGTATTCCGTTGCAATCGATGAAGCGCGTCCTTCTGTCCCCATTACTCTGCCTATAACACGTGTGCTAATGACGTGTTTTTCAAGCGTTTGAGCATTGAAGTCTACAACGACAACTCTGATACCATTCTTTTCAAGTATTTCAACTTTTTCACCAAGGGATTGATATTGCCACGCCGCAAGAAGTGCAACATCAGGTTTAGTTAACAAGAGTTTTTCGAAATCAAAAGTACCTGTATAAAGAGAACCTGAATCAATAATCGTTTCTAACTCAGGAATGATTTTTTTATAGGTGGTCCATTGAGATTGACGGTAATCTTTCCAAGAGTGTCTTGGGAAAATAGCCACTTTTTTGTAAGCATCTGGTCCAGCGATCGCTAGGTAATCCTCAAAATAAAAACCTAGGAAAATTTTTTCTGCCGGCTTTTCTAAAGAGATGTTTCTACCGAGCACGTCTTTGAACTGAAGAGCTGTAGAAGCAGAGGCCATGTCACCCAAAGCCAAAGTTGCCAAAAAAAGTGCTTTTACTTTTAAAAGGTGTCCTTTCATTCCCTCGACCTCAAATAGAACACTAATTGTTATAATGTAACAATGGTTC
>NZ_JBFRSN010000706.1:0-1626 GCF_041473595.1 Vibrio sp. 10N.222.46.A1 | reverse complement strand
ACACCCTACCAAGCTTATTACTGGCCAAGCACTTTACGCCGATCCTCAAATCCAGTGACAATCCCAAATTTGCCGTGGTATCAGCCAAAGTCGGCAGCATTTCAGACAACCGATTAGGCGGTTGGTATAGCTATCGCTCATCTAAAGCTGCACTCAACATGTTCATCAAAACCATGTCGATTGAATGGCAACGTACATTGAAGAAAGGCACAGTGTTAGCGCTCCACCCGGGCACAGCAGACACGGCTTTATCTAAGCCTTTCCAGACCAATGTCCCTGAAGGTAAGTTGTTTGAGTCGAGCTATGTCGCCCATCAATTGGTGGACATCATTCGCACTGCTACACCTGATAACAGTGGGCACTTCTACGCTTACGATGGTGAGCAGTTAAAGTGGTAGTTAATACCAGTGGCCGTCTTTCATGAGTGTTAAAAAAAATAACCCAACAGAGTTGAGGCTCTATTGGGTTATTTTTTGAAAGAGCGCCTTAGTTTTTTAAGGCGTTATGACTGACATTTTACGAAAGATCAAAACGGGTCATTACGACTACTCAGCCCAATTGAACTTACTGTCGTCTACACCTTCTTTCTCTTCTTTAACACGCTCGCGTCGGTGTTGTTCTTCAATTCGCGCAGCATCTATCTCTTGCATAATGGCTTCGATGTCTGCCAAATCGTCAGTTTCTGTAAACTCGCCCGTCAGCTTGCTGTCTGGCTTTAAGTCGCCTTTCTCGTAAAGCGCCCACATTTCCTTGGCATACTCGGTTTTCGCCAATTCAGGAGCAAACTGAGCGTAGTAGTCACGGATATTATTGATGTCACGAGCCAACATCCACTCAGCGTTGTTGTTCGCCGAAGCATCAACCGCTTGTGGTAGATCGATAATCACCGGACCGTATTCATCAACCAATACGTTAAACTCAGACAAGTCACCATGGATCAAACCAACGCAAAGCATTTTAACCACGTAAGTCATCATCACCGCATGATCTTCAATCGCTTGTTCTGGTGGCATTACAACATCGTTCAAACGTGGTGCAACATAACCATCATCGTCAGTGACCAGTTCCATAAGCAGCACGCCATCAAAGCAACCGTAAGGGACAGGCACACGTACGCCCGCTTCTGCCAGTTTATATAAGGCATCCACTTCAGCACTTTGCCAAACCTTTTCTTGTTGCTCTCGACCAAAGCCAGAGCCTTTTTCCATCGCTCGAGCACGGCGGCTATTTCGGACTTTTCGGCCTTCACGATACGCGGTCGCTTTTTTAAAGCTGCGCTGGCTAATTTCCTTATATACCTTGGCACAACGGATCGTATCGCCGCAGCGTACAATGTACACAGATGCTTCTTTGCCACTCATGAGTTGGCTTGTCACCTCGTCGACTAAACCATCGTCAACTAAAGGCTGTATTCTTTTAGGTATCTTCATGTCGTCTTTATACATGAGTTACCTGACAGATAAAATATTAACTCGTTAAATGAGTGGTTATTCTCAATAGATTCTTAAATGAAGGGAGATTATGTGGGTTTTGTCTTATGGCGACGACAACGTTCAGAGCAATAAATCACCTCTTCCCAACAACGTTGCCATTTTTTACGCCATGAGAATGGTTTGAGGCAAACGG
>NZ_JBFRSN010000705.1:0-4326 GCF_041473595.1 Vibrio sp. 10N.222.46.A1 | reverse complement strand
GTTGTGATCTACCAACACGGCATCACCTCCGCGAAAGAAAACGCTTATGCGTTCGCTTACAACCTTGCAAAAGCGGGTGTAGCAGTATTGGCCATTGACTTACCGATCCACGGTACACGTAGTTTGGATGATACTCGTTCGGCAAATGCTGACGTTTTGGCTTATCTAAACTTAGCGAACTTACCCGTCGCTCGCGATAACGTACGTCAAAGTGCACTTGATGTAATGGGCTTACGTGCATCTTTAGCTGTTTCATTAAAAACTGGGGCACTCACAACTTCTCCATTAAAGGCCTTTAACCTAGCTACTGGCTCACAAGTGAAGTTCTTAGGCCACTCGCTAGGCGGTATTGTTGGAACGACGGCAGTTGCAGCCTCTAACCGTACTCTCGGTAGTGTCGCAGCTAATTCGCTTTACTCATTCAGTTCAGCAGCGATAGAAAACTCTGGTGGTCAGATATCTAACCTTCTACTGGGTTCTACAGAGTTTGGCCCTCAAGTTAAGCATAGCGTTGCATTGAGCGCTTCAACTGAATACGCAGGTTTCGCAACCGCGAACTGTGGAAGCCTCTCTAGTAAACAGTGTTACACAACGTTTGAAGCAAACGCGACTGCAGCACAGAAAGCAACCATGACAGCCGCTTTCCAACAGTTCGCTTACGCTGCACAAACGGTGTTAGATACTGTGGATCCGTTTACAAATGCTGCTTATCTAGTTGCTTCTGGCTCACCTGTTCTGCCTATTTATATGGGGCAAGTACAAGGTGATAATACAGTACCAAACACAGTGGCAAACGCTCCGTTCGCAGGAACGACACCGTTAGCAACTAAGCTTGGCCTAA
This sequence comes from Vibrio sp. 10N.222.46.A1, assembly GCF_041473595.1. Classification (NCBI taxonomy): domain Bacteria; kingdom Pseudomonadati; phylum Pseudomonadota; class Gammaproteobacteria; order Vibrionales; family Vibrionaceae; genus Vibrio; species Vibrio sp. 10N.222.46.A1. Next base: position 3,485 of record NZ_JBFRSN010000705.1, on the reverse strand, counting down.
CAGTCGTTGATTCGAGTAACACGACCCCTGACGGTGCGAAGGACTTTGTTAAGTTCAGTGATGTTGCTGCACACAGTACGTTTGTAATACCGCAAGATACCACTACACCAACACCTTTGGACGCAGGTCATCATGTAAGCATGCAGACACAAGCTGTAGACTTCTTGATCGACAACGCGTTAACTTCAGCATCTATTACTGCTTCTTTCTTGGAATAAGAATAGTTGCAACTAAACAAATGCCAGCCTTACCGCTGGCATTTTTGTTTCTACCCCCAACCAACTATCCCTAGTTAACCGTTTGCATAAAACGTTAAAACACAAATGGTTGATCTCGGCTAAAATTAATCAAGACAGAATACCGTACGACCTCTTTCTTTATTGTAAATAAAGTGGATAATAGCCCCGGTAATTAATACCTAATAAATGTGAGTCCATTATGTCTTCTGAAGCTACTATGCTAGAACGCTGCCAATCTAAATGTGAACTATGTGGTTCTGATTCTTCTCTTACTGCGTACGCAGTACCGCCACACAGCCACGTAACAGTGGATCACGGCATCATGGTATGTGACAAATGCCTTGGTGAGATTGACGAGCCTAAAGATATCAACCACTGGCGCTGCCTAAGCGACAGCATGTGGAGTCAAGAGGCACCAGTTCAAGTAACGGCATGGCGTCAACTTACTCGTCTGAACACTGAAAGCTGGGCTCAAGACGCACTAGACATGATGTACCTTGAAGAAGAAACATCAGTTTGGGCACAAATCGGCATGTCTGCTGATGATAAGCCTCTTGATGTGAACGGCGTTGAGCTTAAAAAAGGTGACGACGTAACAGTAATCAAAGACCTGCCAATCAAAGGCACTAACCAAGTGATTAAGCAAGGTACTGTTATCCGTGGCATCAGCGTTGGTGACGATCCTAAGCTTGTTTCTGGTAAAACAAATGGCGGTCAATCAATGTACGTAATCGCTGAGTTCTGCCGTAAGAAGTAATTCTTCTCTTAGCTGAACAAAATCTCAAAGGCGCTAATGAATAATTAGCGCCTTTTTAATATCTCAAATTTTCACGACTTAAAACTATCAATAAGTTGCTCGCGGTACTCTTTAATAACAGACACCAAAGAGCCTTTGATACCACTGACTTGCTTCGAGTGCGGGCACCACAAAGCGAATCCAAATTTGAATCCTTCCACCATTTGCGCAGAATGAATGGGCTCAATTGAATGTTTTGAAAACTCAGAGTCGGTAAAAAAAGCCTTAGGAAGAAGTGCCCATCCAAAACCCTCTTCAAGCATTTTGATCATTAACGAAAGCTGATCGATCTCTTCATAGTCAGAGCTCACGATAATCTTTTCAGACATACCTTCGTCAATCAGAGACTTCAATACGAACTGTTTAGAGTTCCTAAGTGCGACTAATACTTCGTCTTTATCGATATGTGAGAGTTCTCCCCCTTTTTGTCCGAATGGATAGAACTCAAAATGCCCAAGGAAAGTAGAATCAAAACTATGCATCGCTCGGCTATTGTGAGCATTCACAAGTCCAAAGTGATATTCCCCACTTTGTATTCCTTGTTTAATTTCGTTCTTATTCCTAACCAGAAAGTTCACTCGCATCATTGGGAAATCGTGTTTAAGTCGTTTTCGTATATCGACCAAAACACGTTGTGGAACGAAACTAGAATACGCGATTGTTATTTTCTCTAACCCACCATAAGAGAGGCTCAACGCCACTTTGTCAAAAGTACGAGCTTGCTCAATCGTCTGTTTTGCATAGTGATAAAGGAGGTGCCCGTCCTCCGTTGGTTCAACAGAGCGCCCGACCCTTTCAAAAAAATTCACTGCAAGGTGATCTTCCAAGTTTGTAATCACCTGACCCACGGTCGTTCTGTGCTTGTTAAGCTTTACCGCCGCCTTGCTAAATGACCGCTGTTCATAGACAGTCACAAACGCGAGAAGTTGTTCAATACTAAAGTTCATTTTAATGTACTTACTTTCTTGGTCATGCATACGAGATAGAAAAATATCTACTGCATCAGAATTAATAATGATAAAAAGACTGAACAAACGTGAATACTGATTTGTACCTTTGCTGCCTATCCTTCCTAGTATATACCTAAACCTGTCTGTATTTGATGGATCTGATCCTCTATATACGATTATTAACATCACCGCATTTCCTTTATCGTTACCTTCTTAAAACGATAGAGATAGACCCATGAACACAATGCCACATGAACTCGTGTGGGGTGAGATCTACTTCCCTCCTTTGCTATTGGTTATCGCGTTAGCTTATGTATTGACGATATTGACTGGCTCAATCGCGACAAAACTTGGGCTACATAAATATGTCGCTTTTCCTGCAATTGCCGAATTAAGCCTAATCGTGATTTTCGTCGGCGTTATCGGTCAATTCATTACCATCTTCTGAGGCATTCACCTTGATTAAACGTTATCTCATCACGCTACTACTGGTCGTTGCCGCAAGCTCTGTGGTTTATAGCTATTACCAATCTTATTCGAGTAATCCCTGGACTAGAGATGGTCAGGTCAGCGCATACATAGTTTCTATTACCCCTCGAGTCACCGGGCAAGTAACTAAAGTCCATATTGAAGACAACTCACAGGTAGTTAAAGGGGATCTCCTGTTTGAGATCGACCCAAGTATTTATCAAGCGGCCTACAATAAAGCACTCGCGACACAGAAACAGGCTCGCGCGCTCTTAGCAAAAGCTAAAAACGAAGAGCAACGCGCGTTGAACTTAGAAAAAAGAACGCCTGGCGCGCTGCCAGTGCTGACCTTGAATAACCTGAACAACGCGGTTGAGACGAATGCAGCTAACGTTGCACTAGCAAAGGCCAATGTTGAAGAGGCACATTTAAATCTCAAATACACCAAGGTTTACGCTCCAACGAATGGCTTCATCACGAACTTAAACCTACGAGAAGGCTCTCAAGTTGTCGCCAATACACCGGTAGTTGCATTGATCGATCAAGACAGTTTCTGGATCGAAGGCTATTTCAAAGAAACTGATCTGGTGAATGTTGGCCCTAACGACAAAGCGCTTGTCACTCTTATGATGCACAACAATATTCAATTGGAAGGCCATATCAAAAGCATTGGCTTTGGTATTGCAACACAAGACGGCAGCACAGGTAATGATCTTCTTCCTAACGTGAACCCAAACTTTCAATGGATTCGCCTCGCTCAGCGTATACCAATTAAAGTAGTACTCGATAACGTGCCTGAAGACTTGCAACTTCGTGTCGGCATGACAGCTTCAATCAAAATAATCAAATAGTTGGATGGCATTTATGTTCAGTGTATCGACCAAAGAAGCAATTAAGGCTTCTCTCGCGATTGTTATCTCTATCTGCCTTACTTTGTGGTTTCAGTGGGAAAAACCTTATTGGGCGGCAATTGCGGTTGCTGTCATGGCATTGAACGAGAGTTTTGCCCATTCAATAAACAAAGGCCATAAC
>NZ_JBFRSN010000704.1:0-7966 GCF_041473595.1 Vibrio sp. 10N.222.46.A1 | reverse complement strand
ACTCTTCACCTTGTGCTTTTTTGGTGATGATGTTGATGACACCACCAGAAGCACCGGCACCGTAGATAGATGTTGCACCCGATAACACTTCGATGCGATCAATGTTAAATGGGTCGATTGAATCTAAGTGGCGGCTGATTTGGCGAGAGGATTGCAGTGATACGCCATCGATCATAACGAGCATCTTACGGCCACGTAGATTCTGACCATAGTTAGTACGAGCGCCGCTGCTTACATCTAAAGAGGGAATGCTCGCCGATAGAATTTCACCTAATGATTTACCGCCACGGTATTCCTGTTCGATTTTATCTGCGTCGATGTACCAAACTGTTCCCGGAATATCGCTGATCGCTTTAGGCGTTCGGCTTGCGACAACCACCATGTTTTCTTCGGTTGTGTATTCTTGTGCTTGGGCTGTAAACACTGTGCTTGCTGCGACAATCGCTAGCGTAACGGTGGAAAGCTTGAAACTTCCTTTTTCGGTTTTCATTTTGTTCTCAATCTTGATCAATAAAAGGCTGCACAAAGACTCATATTTGTGCGATGACTTTGTTTTTTATAAGTAAACAAGCGTTCATCTTTACTGGTTAGTAATAAATGAAGCCTCCTAAATTAGAAAAGAGGTTAACGTGGTCACTTACTTATGGCCCCAAACATACTCATCTCGATATCTTTCAAGCTTGTATACGTTCGCATTCACGCCACCTAAGCGGTTACTACTTCTATAGTTAAAGTACGAAGTATTATCGTTAAGTTTATCAATTCTAAATAAGAATCATTATTATTGTGTTTTTGTTGCAAAAATACAATATGAAAATGCAATTTTATTTTATAGATTTGGAAACACTTGTTTGCCGAGGGGGTTAGTCACTCGGGCGGAACAGAGCCAGTGCCTTGTTCCGCAAGTGTTTAAGCGGGTGTGAACCATATAATTCAGAAGGTGTGAAAGTGCAGGTATTAGGGCCTGTTGATCTTTTGAACAAAATTTAACAACGAAAGGTAAACAGGCCTCGTGTGTTCATGAAGTCAGAATGGCATTTTCGATGGTAGAAGGACACGATAAGGGCAGCCATGATTTGACTGCTCACGTAGTTAACTGTTTTTTGCAATGATACTGTTGATTAAACTTTCTCGCTGCTCCATAGAGACCGTCATTACGTCGTTGTAGGTGCGTTTCATGACTCGAATGTCATTTTCCAGTAGCTGAGCTAATTTTGTCGAGGCCGTTTGGTTGTCACCTTCGAGCACCAATTCGATGATCTCTAGGCGACGCTGGCACGATTTAGTGACCGAAGATTGAATGTGCATCGAGACGAGATCGGTCGCTTTACGTAGGCGATTATGTTGTTGCATGGTGCTCAATAAGAAGCGATTTCCTGAACATGCGGCAAGTTGCTCGTGAAACTCGGCACTGAGGCTAAAGAGTTGACTGGCGTTGACTGATTCTGGGGCGTTAATCGCTTGAGCATGGCGATCTCGGCAGCTTTCAATTGCACTGTTATCAAGTGTCCATGTTGGTTCGAGTAGGCCTGCAGGCTCGAAAATGAGTCGACAGCGATAACTTTCGGTGTGTCTTTCTAAGGTGTTCAACACACCATCAAGCTGCCATTTGTATCCTGGACTGCGACGAAAAATACCATCGCTTTCTAACAGGCGCAGTACGCTTTGCATCTCACCACGATTGGCATCATAACGTTGTTGCAGGTCTTTCTCGGAAAACGACTGACCTAACTCACTAAAAAATAAATCCATGAGTACGCGCAGGTATAATTGTTCTTGGCGAGGTTCTTGGTCGTTGTCTTGGCCTGAAATTTCGATATCTGCCGCATCGGTTTGTAATACAGACCCTTTATAAGGGACGACTTTAGTGATGCCTTGCGCTGACAAGTGTTTTAGCACCGCTCGAATAGGGCTTCTTGATACTTCGAATTGCTGCGCCAAAGATGATTCATTTAGGCTGCTTCCCGCTTTCGCGTTGTCGGCTTTTAGCCTCGCGATGACCTTGAATAACAAATTTTGTTGGAGCTTTGTAATTGTCGTTATGTCCATGACGCTCAGAGTATGTGTTTAATCTTGATTCCATGGTAAACACAAAAAGGCTTAAATACCATAAATTGTGTTTTTGTAACCAAAAGACAATGTTAATCGACCTGTTGCAATGGATAGATTGGTTGGTAATTTAGCGGTTGATTGGGAATTGATCGGTTATTGATAGCTTTGTTGGCAAGTGTGTCAATGAGTAAGAAGAGAGCCCGCTTAAAGCCTCGACTTCAAATAGAGGCTTCAAATAGAGGCTTCAAACGGGGCTTTAAGCGGAGAAAGTGATTTCTCGTGTGTGCTTATTTTCTCATTAGATAGAGGAAGTAGCCGCCACCAATCAGAGAGGCTAATAGACCTGCCGGGAACTGCCAAGGGAACCATAGCGTACGACCAATCCAGTCTGCAGCCACCATGATGATAGCGCCTAATAATGCTGCTGTGAGCATTTGAGGAATCGCGCGATATTGGTGAAGCGAACGCGCCATGTGTGGCGCCAATAATCCAATGAAACTTAATGGCCCAATGACGATGGTGCACAGAGTTGTTAGTGCCGCGACTAGCAAAAGCAAAGCCAATCGAACAGCGGTTGTGTTCATACCTAGGCTGCTTGTGGTGACGTCGCCTAAGTTAATCAGCTCTATCCAGCGATTCAAAGACAGCGCCACTGCACTGATGATGGCAACCCCAACGGCGAGCAAAATGACATCTTGATTAGCGACTAAATAAGTCGAGCCTGAAAGCCAAGTGAGGAGCGCGGTTGCATTCTCATTACCCGAGCTCATTGTGATGCGCAATAGAGCGTCGAGCCCTGCACTTAGCGCGATGCCTGTTAACAAGGTTTGCGTTGGGGCGAAATTGTGTTTTCTTCCCATTAACCAAACCACGGCAGTCACTGAAGTTGCACCGAGTGTACCAAGCAGCATTTGCTCTTCTCGGCCGACTGCAGTGCCAAATAGTGTGCCGAGCACTAACGCCAGAGCAGCCCCTGAGCTGATCCCCAATACTTCGGGGCTCGCCATTGGGTTGTTTGAGATGCGTTGAATAATCGTGCCTGCAAACGCAAGCCCGATCCCTGCCAATAGCGCGACTAATACACGTGGTAGACGCAGATCGAATAGCGATGAGTTGAGTTCAAGATTCCAACCAAACTGGTTTTTACCTACTGTAAGAGCAAGAACACACATTACCGTCAATAGCACTGACATCGCGGCCAGTACTTTACGCGTACTGACGAATTTGTAGTGCTCAATGGTTTCACTGCGGTTTTTGAGATCGGACTGCAGCTTGGTACGTTGCAGTAACCACAATAAGAAAGGAGCACCCAGTAGCGCCGTCATTGCGCCGGTAGGGAGCAGTTCGCCACCGAAGCCAGAGAAGGGCTGAATCACTAAATCCACAATCAATAGAATGAAGCTGCCTACCAACCCACTGACCAGAATCTGTTTCGCGAGTGCTCTTACACCGATAAGCCTAGCGATAGCAGGAGCCACAATGCCAACGAATCCGATTAAGCCTACTTCACTGACTACGGCTGCAGTAATAAAAATCGCCAACGATAAGCAAAGCAATTTGATTTGTTTGATGTTTACACCAAGTGAAGTAGCGACATTATCACCAAATTGCAGCGCTGATAATGGACGCTGTAAAACCAGTAATAACAGCGTCGGGATCGAGACTAAAGGTATGAGAACCTGCACGCTCGACCAATCATTCTGATTCAGTACACCGGCACCCCAAACAAAAATACTGGTAAGCCGTTGTTCATGCAGCATGAGCAACATGGTGTTGAGTGAGCCTAAAAATAGGCTGACCACCATACCGGCTAACACCATGTGTAATGGTGAAAAGCCTCGTGCAGAACTTAAGGTAAAAACTAAGCCTGTTGCAAGGCAGCCCCCGATGAAAGCGGGAATAAACCCTGGGATAGCTAGGTTAGCAGGAATTAAAAGGATCCCTAATACCATGCCGAGTTCTGCGCCCGCAGCAACACCCAATGTGGTAGGTGAGGCAATGGGATTACGCAGTACAAATTGCATCACACACCCAGCGACTGCCAGTGCAAAACCACAAATGAGAGCGACGGTAAGCCTAGGTAAATAGGTGAGGTGAGTAATCAGATGCTGATAATTTGAAGAATCAAAGTGAAACAGCGTATCCCAAATCAAGCCAACCCCTTGCGAGTAAGGAGCGGTAATTTGCAGTAGCGAGCTGATCAACAAAACAGCAGCGAGAGGTAGTGCCGCTGCCTTGATATTGAATCGCCCTGTGACGGTTTTTTCGATCTTTACGGTAGCCATTATTTTTGGATAAGAAGTTCGGTAATGTGGTCACTAAACCTTTGAGCAGCGATTAGCCCACCGAAGGTCCAGATGGTAGGAAGTTCGTAAACGGAGTCTGTACGTGTAAACGCCATCGCTTGCCAAAGAGGGGATTGAGTCAGTTTCTTATGCTCTTCTTCCGTTAGCGGGCCAAAGATCATCACATTCGTCTGTTGGTGTTCAGCGAGCCTTTCAGTACCTGTAGTGGTAAAACCCCAGAGGTTTGTCTGCTCTTGCCAGTCGTTTTTAAGGCCCATGCTGCTTATGGTGGCTTGCGCTAATGAACCTTGGCTATGAATGCGTAAGGTTTTGTCGTTGATAAAGCGTGCAAAAATCAGTGGTTTGTCTGAGTTGCCTGCGGCACGTATTTTTTCACCATTATCGCTTAATCTCTTGTTTGTCTCATCAATCACTTGTTGGGCGCGTTGTGCTTTGTTAAATAGCTTGCCTAAAGAGAGGGTAACCGAAGTTGCGGATTCAAGAGGTTGTTTCTTTTTGCTGTAGACACTGTAAACCAAGACAGGTGCGATTTTATTGAGCTGGTGGTAGGCCGCCGCCATATGCTCGCTGATTAAAATGACGTCAGGTTTGAGTTCTGTTAGTAGCTCTAGGTTTGGTTCTCTTCGAGATCCCACATCTGTCACGTCTGCATTTAACGCAGGTTTTACCACCCATTGCTGATAACCTTGTGCGTCTGCCACACCTTGCAACTCAACGCCTAGGCTTAATACGGTTTCGGTGAGTGCCCAATCTAAAGCCACCACTTTTTTAGGTGTAGCATCGAAAGAGACACTGCCCATTTCATGTTTGATTTCTAGTGCGTGAACGCTCTCTAGAGCAAGGGCGTTGAAAGCTAATACTGTGAACAGCATGGTGATGAACTTTTTCACAACAGGTTCCTTTTGATTTAAGGGATGTAGCTGATAGGTTGCCCTGTCTCAGGGTGTTTAAAGAGCGCAAGCTCCATTCCGTAGATTTGCATTAGTGTTTCTGGCGTCATCAAATCTTTAGGCGAACCGGAAGCAATCACTTTCCCAGAATGAAGCGCAATCAAATGATCACTGAATTTGGCGGCCATGTTGACATCATGAAGCACCATGATCACGGTTAAGCCGAGTGACTGATTAAGCTCTCTGATCAAAGCGAGCAATTCATGCTGGTGCGCGACATCGAGTGCTGAGGTTGGTTCATCAAGCAAAATACATTGGCTTTGCTGAGCAAGTAGCATGGCGACCCAAGCTCTTTGTCTTTCTCCGCCGGAAAGTGTTGCGACAAATCGGTCAGAAAAGGCATTAAGGCCAACTTTCTCAATCGCTTCGTCTACGATGGCATAATCATCTTTGCTGTAACGTCCAAATGCGCCTTTCCATGGATAACGGCCAAAGCAAACCAGTTCACGAACGGTCACGCCATCAGTAATCGGTGGGTGCTGCGGCAGGTAGGCGACTTGGTGTGCAAATTCAAGGTTACTGTATGAGGCGAGTGGTTGCTCATTGAAGAAAACGTCACCTTCTGTTGGCGTATTTTGTCGACTTAACAGTTTAATGAGTGTCGATTTGCCACATCCATTATGACCAAGCAAGGTGGTGATCTTCTTTGGTTCAAAGGTCAAAGTCGTTGGCGAAAGGATTTTCTTACCGTCGATTTCGAACGAGGCATTGGTAAGTGTGTACATAATGCAATATGAAGTTGAGTTATGGGCTGCTAGCCGCTAATGTAACACAGTGAAATCAAAATGATAATTATTCGCTAAATCAATCTGTTTATCATTGTAATGTGCTCGTGCCCACTACGAACCTACCAACCTTATCTAGCGCCTTCGAGTTTATGTCTGTGATACAAAATAAAAAATTTCAACTATTGGCTATTGGTCTTGCTTCGGCTCTTATGGGAATTGGGCAAAACGGCTTACTCGTTTCCCTGCCTTTTCTTGTGGAACAGTCTTCATTTAGCTTGCCTACGTGGTCGATTCTTATCGCAATAGGAAGCATATTATTTCTGCCATCTGCGCCTTTTTGGGGAAGGCAGAGCGACAAATATGGACCTAAACAAGTCGTCATTCAGGCATTGGTAGGCATGGCCGTCAGCTTTGCTTTTTTGTTTTTTTTTGCGATGAATAGTGACCAAGAAAAGGCGCTAGTGTTTTGTTTGATCGGACTGGTGGTGGCGCGAATAATTTATGGTTGTACGGTGTCTGGAATGGTGCCCGCGAGTCAACATTGGGCGATATTGTTGTGTGGTGAGAGAAACCGTTTACAGGCTATTACTTCGGTGAGTCTTGGCCTAAGTGTTGGTCGATTAATTGGGCCTTTGGTCTCCATTTTAGCGTTAAAGTTATCGCCTTTTGCTCCCCTGATCGTGATGATCTTTTTGCCGTGTGTTGCTTTACTTGTCACGATGTTGTTACCAACCCCTAAAGAAGAAACTCGGAAGGCAGAAGGAATAGGGCAAGCACCTTGGTTACCGAATAAAACATTACTGCCTTTTTTATCTTGCGGGATGTTGTTGTGTGCCGCAGTCGCGTTGTTGCAATACAGTTTTTCTCCACTGATCTATTCGATCACCCGTTGGCCTACCGATCAAATAAGTGACACGATCGGGATTCTTTTGACTATCAGTGCTGCCTGTACTTTTGCTACTCAACTCTTGGTTATCAAAAAAGAAAAGCTGACACCGTTTGTTATGTACCGTTGGGGGGCATTGGGTTTGCTTGTCGGCTTTGGAGTGTTCTTGATTCCCAGTATGTGGGCGTTAGCTGTGGCGATGGTACTGACAGCGATTGGCGCAGCGTTGCTTGTTCCTGCTTACACGTTGTTTGCCACTGAAAAGCAAAGTGGTACACCGGGCGCAGCCGCAGGGTACATCGCTATGTCTCATACTCTAGGCTATGGCGTCGCTTCATTACTTGCGTTTACTTCAACCTTGAACCCTCAGTATCCCATCTACTTATGTGGGCTATTTTCTCTACTGATTTTCGCGACGACTTATGTTGTAAAAATAAAGGGAAATACCAAGCTCGCTGAGCAAGCTTAATGGTGATTGTTTAAAATTTGTGGGTACGTACTGATTATTTATTTACGTATTGAGGATCGTTTAGCATGGAAAAGCCCGGTATTACTCCGGGCTAAGTAGTCATTTATGCGTCAATAGTTTTATTGCTCTATGAGGTCTGGAATCTCGTCAACGCCACTTTCTGCTATCGTTGGAGCCCCTTTAACAGTAACACCATCGCAACTAACGTAAACTTTTCCATTTCTTCTTACTTGAGTACATTCTTCCGGAATCACTTCCTTTTCAACGGTTTCAGTAACGGTTTCTGTTACTGTTTTTATAATTGGTTCTTCTGTAACCAATCTAAATAAGTAGTAAAGTCCTAAACTAGCAGCTATGAAAATTGCTAGGAGTAAAATAGCCAGAAAGGCTACTTTTAGCCAACGTAGCGCTTTGTCTACTCTGCTGTTCCAATTGTTATTGTTGCTATCTTGTTGAGCTTTTGATTCAGCAGCAATTGCTTTTGCGTTTGCTTGCGCTGCACGGTTGTTAGCCTCCGCTGCTTTTCTCTTCTCGTTGGCAATTTGAAGCTCTACATGCGAGTTTCTGTTCTTAAC
>NZ_JBFRSN010000703.1:0-1831 GCF_041473595.1 Vibrio sp. 10N.222.46.A1 | reverse complement strand
CATGTTGAATGCCTGAACCACTTCTGGACAGTTTTGGCATGAGAGTGAGATAAAAATCTCTACATTAAGCTCTTGATCGAGTTCTTTAATTTGCTCGATTACGTCCGCTTCAAGCTTGATAGGGTGACCACCACTATGAAGCAGTGCAAGTACCAGTGATGTGAACTCGTGGCCCATTGGCAAACCGGCAAAACCGATCGCGGTGCCTTTCTCTTGGTTCACTACCTGCATGATAGGACTGCGAGTGCTTGCGCTGTCATCTCGAATCACTTCAATTTTGTCAGTGAGAGAAGCTATATCATTCGCCAGATCTTGAAGTTTGTTCGCGGTGTCGCTGTCATCTAGGCTAAGGACTAACTGAACATTGGTTTTTAGGTTTTCTAGGTATGCTTTTAGCTGCTGCTTCATTGCTTGATCTAACATAATCGTGCCTGCTCTTAAATTCTGTGTCTTGGTATTGACCAATACCTTCTTGCTGAAAAAGGAAAATAAAAAGGGGGCGCAAGTCGGCAAATATTGTGGTGTTGATGTTTTGAAAGGGTGGCGCGCAACTGCCCTTTAGGAGGGAGGCCGAAGCGCGCCTGTAGAACCGTTTAACTGTTCTGTTTTACTTGTTCTTTCTTAGCTGTTCTTGTTTGAACTAGGCTTAGATTAAATCTTGCCTACTAGGTCTAGAGATGGCGCTAGAGTCTCTTCGCCTTCTTTCCATTTAGCTGGGCAAACTTCACCTGGGTGAGCGGCTACGTATTGTGCTGCTTTAACCTTGCGTAGTAGGTCTTCTGCGTCACGTCCGATGCCTTCAGCTGTGATTTCCATTGCTTGGATAACGCCTTCAGGGTCGATTAGGAACGTTGCACGGTCTGCAAGGCCTTGACCTTCACGCATAACGTTGAAGTTGTTTGTGATGTTGCCTGTTTGGTCGCCGACCATGAAGTATTCGATAGTGCCGATTTTGTCAGAAGTATCGTGCCATGCTTTGTGAGAGAAGTGCGTGTCAGTTGATACTGAGAAAACTTCTACGCCGCGAGATTGAAGCTCTGCGTATTTGTCTTGTAGGTCAACTAGCTCAGTTGGACATACAAACGTGAAGTCTGCTGGGTAGAAGAAGAATACAGCCCACTTGCCTTTAACGTCTTGCTCAGTGATTTCTACGAATTCGCCGTTTTTGAATGCTGTTGCGTTGAATGGTTTGATTTCTGTGTTGATCATGATTCGACTCTCTTTCTAATTTGTAGTGTTTAACGCTATCCCGCGTCGATGGAGCTATATTGCATTCGCACCGAAAATTAGTGAAATCGGACATTTCTATAGATTCAATAGGCAAATCCTATCTTCGTAAGAAGATCGCTATCGACAAAAACTATCGATAAAAGTTATCAAACTAGGGCTACGTTCTATTTCGGCTTATCTCTATTCACGTAAGCCTCTATGTATCTATGTATCTAAGTAGGCAAGGGCAGGCGTGGCTTCTTTAAGCGAGCTGGGATTTGATGCTAAATCTGTAAATAACAAAAAATTATCATTAATATAATTAATGATAATTTCATTTAATCGTTACATCTCCATATACTCTCTCCATCGAAACGAAACATCGAAGCCAGTCTTCGAAACGCACAGAATTAAAAACGAATTTGGAGTAAGTTATGAAAATGAATCACGTAGGCATCATGGTGGGTGACATGGATCAAGCAGTCGAGTTTTACACGAAAGCGCTGGGTCTAAGAATCGTAATGAACAACACTAAGGTTATGGAAGAGCGTGAATCAGCAATCGGCCGTATGTGTATCGCAGTATTTGGCGAAGGCTTCAAAGGCTTCAACATTGCACACCT
>NZ_JBFRSN010000702.1:0-1088 GCF_041473595.1 Vibrio sp. 10N.222.46.A1 | reverse complement strand
GTGCTAGGTTAACTTCTTCCCATGGAAGGCCAGTAAGCTCATCTTCTTTCTTCTCACCAACAGTGATAACGTCACTTTGAGATACTTCTTTGGTCAAGATTGCAGTTGAGATATTCATACCGAAGTCTTCTTGGATTACACGTCCGAAACCTTTCGCTTTACGCCAACCATCGATTTGAATCTTGATCATGTCGCCTTTTTCGTCGATAACCGCAACTTTACTTGCAGGGCTGAGTAGACCCGCTTCAACTGTTGCTGTTTCATCTGTGTACATTGGTAGGTGACGAATAGAGATCACGTCAGAACCATTTGCGTAAGATGTGCTGCTTGCTACATTTTCTAGCTCGCCAACAATACCGCTTGCTGATGCCATATCCATTGGAAGGTTGTGAGCAATACCTTTGTGACAGTCAACACAGCTTTGATCACGTTCTGCTGCATTCTTCATCTGGATACGCGCTGTTGGGCGCATGTTCTCGAAGTCCATTGAATCGTAGTTGTGACAGTTTTTACACTCTAGAGATTTGTTCGAAGAGAAACGATCCCATTCGTGTTTAGCCAGTTCGATACGACGAGCTTCGAATTTCTCAGGTGTATCTAGGTCACCAAATACTTGAGCAAATACTTCTTTAGATGCTTGCATCTTACGAGCGATTTTTGCTGTCCATTCATGTGGAACGTGACAGTCAGGACAAGTAGCACGTACACCAGAAGTGTTTTTCCAGTGAACCGTTTCTTGTAGCTCTACGTAAACATTGTCACGCATGGTGTGACAACTTACACAGAACTCTTCCGTATTTGTGTGCTCTAGAGCTGTGTTAAAACCGCCCCAGAAAATAACACCGGCGATAAAGCCACCCATAGTTAGTACACCAAGACTGATGTGTACTGCAGGGCGAGTCATTGTGCGCCATAATTTAACTAAAAATGATTTCATGTTTAGCTCTCTTAAATATTGATTTTAAAAAATGTTGTTACTAGAGGGCATTACATGCCGCCGTGAGCACCAGGAGGTCCGAATACAAACACTTGCAGTGCCCAAACTAGGAAGCCGTAACCGCCTACAAAAGCCACACTTAATATTGGAA
>NZ_JBFRSN010000701.1:0-6337 GCF_041473595.1 Vibrio sp. 10N.222.46.A1 | reverse complement strand
CACCTATACCTGCTTCCCCATATTTTTTTAGATTAGGATCGCGTTTGAGTCTTTTGTCGATGATTGTCATCAAATCTTTGGTTCTCCAACTATCTAAGCTTTCGCGATTGCTTGTATCTGTCATTGGTAAACAGTAGTCGATACGTTGGTTGCGAGCATCTAAGCGAGTGGTATAAAGATCCGCTGTATAAGCAGCAACACGAACACCGATCATTAAAGCTTGATACTCAGGGCTATCGGGCTCTTGATAGTGCTCAACGTAATAACGCATAGAGGCAGGGTTATGTTTACTGCCATACTTATCAATGTCTATCTCTATCTCTTCTGCCGTTAGACTCCCAAAGGAGCACCATACGGTTAAGCTTAAGACGCTCCATCTTTTCATCACTAATCCCTCCACTTTATACTGTTTATATTATCAGTTTTTCTGACTCCCCACTTGGGCTGCTTAATAATTAACCATTATTTATAGATTAAGAGCGGGATTTATCCTCTTCCTTTTGTGTTGGCTGCAAGGTTGATGGTGGCTCAACACGGTTACTGGTACTCTCAAATTGACCGCGAGTTTCATCCACGATTTGTGAGTGGTTGTCGGGGTTGTAATAACGCTCTGTGCCGCCGTGTTTCTGATGCTGATCCAGCACCGTTTGACCGGTATTACCTAGAGCCTTGCCTTTAAATTGTTCCCCCACCATCTTTTGCCACTCGGCTTGGGTCGGCTCAGAATTAAAGGTACGTTCGTGCTCTTCTTGCGTGGGTAAGCTTGCGAGCACAAAATCTTTAAACGTATCGGTTGTTTTAAATGCTTCCCATTCATTAGATCGAGATTGGCGAGAGTCATCATTATTGCCCGTTAGGATTTGTCGAGCTTTTCCTTCTTTATCAGCATATTTTTCCTCAACAAACTCTTGGAACGGCTTTTCCAGTTTCTCAGTCAGGCTGGCCATATGACGTTGCTCTTGGCTGTTGACTTGACTGAGCGTATTGACCTCTTGTTGAGCTTGTGTCGTGGACGTAATTAAACCTTGCGTCTCACTAAAGTTCGCCGTAAAGCCAGTGGCGTAAGTGCCCATCTCCGTATTACGTTCATCGGTCGAGAGGCGGTTGCTCGCCTCGATGGTTTGGTTGGCACCAGAGCGGTAGGATTCGATGGCGGCTTGCATTTGGCTTTGTTGTTCGTTGCTCATGCTGCTGAGCGTTTCACGCTCTTCCTGTGTCCATTTTTGTCCCGTGGACACGTTCACACTCCCATTAAACCCTACGGCGTCACCGAGAGCGCCGCTTGACAGTCCAGCGTTCACGTCATAACCGCCGTACGCTGAGTGTAAGAAGGCATTCGCTTTCTCATGGCTCCATCCGGTTGCCGCACTGACTTGCTCAGTGGCGGAGTTGACCTGCTCTAAGCCTTTTGAAGCCGCCGCACTCGCGCCGTGTCCATGAGTTAAACCATAACCTTGGGTTGACGAATAACTCTCTTTCCAATCGGCCATCAATTGAGAGCCACTTTGTGTGCTTTGCGACAAGGCCGCTTGTTGTGTCGAAAGGTTGGATTGAGCGCTAGTATGCAAGCCTTGCACCGCTTCACTGTATTGACTAGAGCTGGCGACATTCCACTGGAAATTCGACGCGGTAGGGCTAGTGTCATACACCGTTCTATCACCGTATTGCGTTGAAAGCATACCGTCTTCGCTTTGCGTGGTACTGCCGTGTTGTTTCAGCAATGTCGACGTATCAAACTTATTGCCATTGACGTTATTAAACGTGTGGGTCTGCATTTGCGTATTACCGTGGCTGATGTCACCGCTTGAGGCCGCTGCCGACGTACGGGCATTGGTTTGGTTTATCATCCCCGCCAGTTGGTAGTTTAAGCTGCTCATCATGGCCGCTGCGCCCTTGGTTAACGCCAAAGCAATCGCGGGGGTGGACATCATCAAGTATCCGGTAATGGAGGCGTAACGCGTGTTGACGTAATCAATGCCGCTCATGTTCGAGAGGGTAATGCCGCGTAACCCTTGTGTCGCGCCCTGGGTCGCCCCTTCTAAGAACCACATCATTATAGCGTTGAGGATGGTGAATATCATAGGCCAAGTGGCCAGATAGAAAAAACTGCCAACGTAGTTTTTAAGGACAGGCAGCGCCATATGTGGCAGCAAGGCAATGATGGCAATGATCGCCCCAAAGCAGACAAACAAAATCACTCCTATCGAGTGCATCATTGGAATGAACTCTTTGGCTTGCAGCCCAATGTTGGCCCACATGGTGGTGGTTTGCATTTGGTTGGCGGTGTAGGCGTAGTTGGCCGCGATACCTCGGTGCGTGTTTTCGATGTTCCATCGCGTCATGTTGATGACCATGTTCTGTTTTAAAATATCGACCGCGTTGTTACTGACCCCAATTAAATCTTGGTGACTATTCTCGATGGCGTTTCTTAAGAACGTTGATTGGATGTTGCTCTCTCGTCCCAAGATATACGCGCCCAGTTTATTCATGGTTTGATTGGCCTCTTCATCAAATTGTTGAGTGAGTTCAGGAAACGCGTCGCGGCAGGTTCTGTATTGACCCTGGGGGTTATAGAGCCCACGAATGGGGGACATCGATTTTGTGGCGAGAAAACCCAGCAAATCCGGTGCTTGCAGGATGTTTTGCATGGTGTATTTTTTGTTAATTCGAATGTCTCCGACGATGCAGTTGTGATAAAAGTCTTTCCAATAGCGTTGCAGATCAATGGTTTCGGCGTTGGCGCTACGAAGCAACGTGTATAAATTCGAACCAAACACCATGCCTGAGGAGCTGTAGCTTTCATCCTCTGTACTGCTAAAGACGATTTCAATGCCTTCGGTTAAGCCGTGCATGAACGTGGTGGCCGCCCAACCGGGTATTGCGACGATGTAAGGCACGTTATTCACGTAATAAATGCGCATAGGATTTTGCGCGTCATTGATATGGACGGTGGCTTTCATGCTGATAAGAAAAGTGGGGATAGCCAAGTAAATGAACATAAAACGCATCACATGTTTCGCGTCTCGAGACACAAAAAATAGGGTGGCACTGATGATAAAGGCCAGTTGTAAGGCGATTTCGATTAACGAGCCAAAGGTGTTGGTGGTAAAAAAAGTGGCGACGGCGTTCAAGGCTCGTTGTAATTGAGGGCCTGCGCCATAGAGATAAAAGTCTAAGGTCATTGGGGATCTCCTTTAATGGCCAAAGGTGAGGTTCGATAGGGTAGCGTCACTTGCCGATTGGCTAAGGAGCTTTCGTTTGCGTTTTAAGCGCTCAGTGAGGGCTAAGTACGCGTTCAATTTTGTTTTGTGACGGTCTCGAATGGTTTGTAAGTAATCCCTTGCACTGTTGATGCCTTCGAGAGTGCGATTGACGTCGGTTGGGTTAACCGAAGCGAGGTTGGTCATGGATTGATTGACGATCATCAGCATGTTGTTGAGATAGGCATGCAAGAGATCGGCGGCAATATTTTGAGCGTATAAATGGCTTTCTGGTTGTAGGTTGAGGTGCGCATCATCAATGAGCATTGCTAAGATAGGAATGTCACTGAGTTCAACAAAGCTCTTCTCTGAGTCGGTGATAGGTTGGTCAGATTGTAAGTGGGCATAGAGCGTATCGACGGTGTGGCGCACTTTGGCGTTAAAGGCTTGGCTTTCATTTAGGCTGATGGCGCTTAGGCTCATCGAAAGGCAGGTCTCGGTGTTGTCGCATCGATACACCTCCAAATCCCCTCCGGTCAAAAGGGCGTTAATGGCGGTGTCGTTACCCACTAACATGGCCGGAATGTAGCTTGGCGTCCCCTGCGCGTCGTAAATGACGGTGCCAGTGAGGCTTACGATAAACTCGGCGACCTCTTGATTGTCTTGAAGGTAAGCGCTTTTCATGAGCGCATCCCACACCACATTTAAGTTCACTTTCACTGCGTGCGCCGTGGCGTCATCGGTGTTGCTAGCCAGTGTGCTCTGGTTGGTACGGACGTTGCGACATTCGTGTTGCGCTTCTAACCAATCAGCGAAAGCGTTGCTTTGCGTGCCTAGGGTGGCGCAGGCATGTCGCTTGGCTTCCCCATCGGTAAAGGCCGCTAAACCAGAGACCGCCGATTGCGCTACTTGGCAAGAGTTCATCGAGGTGGTGAGGAACTGATCAGCAATGGCTTGCAGTTTGTCCCGATTCTCTTTGATGCTCGGCGCCCAAGTTTGCAGCGCTAAATCCACCGCGAAGGGCACGGCGTTGGCAATGACGGCTTTACCAAAAGCCACCAGTTGGTCAGAGTTAATATGAGAAAAGCCGCCCATAAAGGCGTCAATGCCACCGCACCCTGCGCTGACAGAAGGCAAGGTGATGGCGGCCAGTTGAATGTTTTTGATGTTGGTGCGAGCAAACAAACTGCCCGCATTATAGTAGGTGGCGGATTGACCCTGATAGGCACTTGGGTTCGTGATGTTGCTGTTAAAACTGCTGTCATCCCAAAAGCTGTTCATGGCGTCGCCCAAGCCGCCGGCATGAAGTGAACATGAAAGACTCATTAAGAGAGTCAGGAGGGTAGGTCGCGTCATTGTAAACTCTCCATGATGGCCACATCGGCGCGCAAGGCTTGGTAGCTCTTAAGCAGCTCAGTGTATGGAACATTGCCTTCACTCAAACGCACGTACTTACCATTGCTGACGTTGATTAAGAACGTGGCGGGCGTAATGGCGTTTTTGAGATCCCCAAAAAACGCAGCGGTGATGTCAGAGTTGGTCGGTATAGGCGTCGCGTAACCGGGGATGGGTTGTCCGTCAAAGGAGAAATCGTACACAGGTAGTTGAGTAGTTTGCTCTAGCCGCTTCATGGTTGGGGCAAAGTGGTGACACTCAGCGCACTGACTAAAATGGAAGAACACCAAGGCGTATTGGCCTGTCATCGCATGAGGGGGTTGCGCTTGAGTGAGGGAGGTTGAGGCGAGCGTCATCAGCGTACTCAACAATAACGTGCGGATAAAAGCGTTCATCGGGGCGTCCTTAAGTTAAAAGTCGCTGTCTTGGTAATTGGTCGCGACGTTGTGAAAGCGAGAGAGCAAGTCTTTTTGTGAAATGAAGCCGTAGGCGAGGGGCTTGAGTGCTTTGGTGTGGATATTGGCCAGCATTAAAGCCGGTGTGTAGCGCACCTGTACACGCCCTGTCTTATCAATACGGTTTTCATTAATCGTCTCAAAGGTCTGACCGTCTTTGCTGATCCCGACCAGTTCGATGTGGTACCGGTGGGCAAAGTCTTGGATTGAGGGTGCTAGGGTTTGAGATAAGGCGTCTTGCCCTTCGTAGATGAAGTAGAGGCCCCAACCTTCTTGTACCAATTGACGCACAGTGGCTTCGTTTTTGAGTTGGATACCTTGATAGTACGTCGCTCTTGCGGCTTGCTCTGTGGGGCGGTCTTTGGTGTACGAGTATTCGGGGTGTTCGTTGATGAGCTTTTTGAAGGTCATGCCCGTTTGCGTGGTCTTGCCATCGATGAATTTTTTCAGCTTCATCAATTTTAGATTTTTCTCTTCATCGGTTGGGTTAATGGTGGCATCGTTTAACGCTTCATCAAACGCGCGGTGGAACCATTGCATCTGCTCGGTGGCGCTCATCACGGTAGAGACGCTGTTGGGGGGGAGGCTCTCCTCCTCTTTGGGAGGGACTTTGGGCGCTTTGGTCTCGTTATACCAGCGCCACCCCTTGGGGGGCTCATCGGCGATACTGTGAAAGGCCAATAAAGCCAACAACATTAACGGTAGGGGTTTGATTGTTAATCGGTTAATTGAGTTGTTCACCGTTTTTGTGGATAAGTCCTTCATGGTGTGACCTCATTATTGCCAGAAACTCAGCATCTTGTGGGTGCGCGTGTGAAATAACGTCCAAAGTGCTTCATCAATGCCACGCTGTTGTTGGTGCCTCATCATTTCTTGCTTGAGCTGATGGAGTTTTCGTTTGAACAGAAGATGCCGAATAAGGGTGATGGCAAACCCGGTTGTCGACAGGGTGGCCACAAGTAAAGGGAGTAGGGGATCCATATCATGTCCTCATCATTGATTAAGTTAATGGCGATAAGCGCTGTGTAATCGCTCTTGGATTTCTGTGGCCGAAGGCAGGTTGGTGTTGCCGTGCATGTCGTCGTAGAAGTCCGAAAAGTCGAGGCGTTCAAAATCTATGTCTTGAAGCTGCTCGGGGGTAAGGGCGCCGCAAATGGGGTGTTTGGCGGTTCCCAGACTGATGCCAAGTTGACCTTTCGAGCCTTGCTCTTGGATGATGCGCGCCAATTTGCTATCAAAGACGCAGTAGGTCTTCTTTTCCCGGATACACGCGCCTAAGACCTTTTC
>NZ_JBFRSN010000700.1:0-912 GCF_041473595.1 Vibrio sp. 10N.222.46.A1 | reverse complement strand
AGGCAACGTGAAAGCTCGTGCTCGCATGATCGCACAATACGAAATTGCTGGTTACGTTGGCGGTCTGGTGATTGGTACTGACCACTCAGCGGAAAACATCACTGGTTTCTACACTAAGCACGGTGACGGCGCATGTGATTTAGCACCACTATTTGGTTTGAACAAACGCCAAGTTCGTGAGCTTGCAGCAACGTTGGGCGCTCCAGAGCAACTTGTTAAGAAAGTACCCACTGCTGATCTAGAAGAGCTTGATCCACAGAAAGCCGATGAAGCAGCATTGAACCTTTCTTACGATCAAATCGATGATTTCCTTGAAGGTAAAACAGTACCTCAAGACGTATCCGATCGCTTAGTTGGCATCTACAAAGCAACACAGCACAAGCGTCAACCAATCCCAACGATCTACGATTAATCTTTGAATTAGCTCAGAATCAAAAAGGCCGGAAGCTCATTTACGAACTTCCGGCCTTTTCTATTTAGTGTTCTTTAATGCGTTTTTCGTAATGATCTAACGAGTCGTTAATCTACAACTTCGATATCGGTTTGAGGCACGCTACAACACGCCAAGATCTGCCCCATATTACGTTCATGATCTTGCAATGCAGGGACATCCGGTTGATGAACTTGTCCGGACTCAAGCGTCACTTTACAAGCACCGCAGAAACCCGCACGACAACTTGAAGCAATAGACACCCCCGCCGACTCCGCTTGCTCTAGCAAGGTTGATTGATTATTACCTTCGAACAGGTAGCCGTTCACACTTAACTGTAGCTGCTTCACCGCTTCCTCGGTCGATTGAGCCACACCAAACGCTTCTTGATGGTAATGCTGAGGGTTGAGCCCCATTTGAATCAGCAGTTTCTTTGCATTATCCATAAAGCCGTCAGGGCCACACACGAACGCTTGGCGCTT
>NZ_JBFRSN010000699.1:0-6021 GCF_041473595.1 Vibrio sp. 10N.222.46.A1 | reverse complement strand
TCGTATAGGCGAACAAATACTTCTTGAGTCGCAGCTGATAGGCCGTCATCCATAGTGAATCGCTCACGATCCCAGTCTACAGATGCACCAAGACGACGAAGTTGTTGAGTGATCGTGCCACCAGATTCGCCTTTCCATTCCCAGATCTTGTCGATGAAAGCTTCACGGCCGTAGTCGTGTTTTGTTTTGCCTTCTTCAGCAGCGATCTTACGCTCAACAACCATTTGAGTTGCGATACCAGCGTGGTCAGTACCCACTTGCCAAAGCGTGTTTTTGCCTTTCATACGTTGAGCACGGATAAGTGTATCCATGATCGTATCTTGGAACGCGTGACCCATGTGTAGGCTACCAGTGACGTTCGGTGGCGGGATCATGATGCTGTAAGCTTCTTTTGATGTGTCACCGTGTGGCTTAAAGTAGCCTTTCTCTTCCCAAGTCTTATACAGAGCTTGTTCGATTGATGTTGGGTTGTATGTCTTTTCCATAGTGCTCTTATAACGGATACTGTGAATGGTTAATCGTGGTCAAACTTCATAAGTGAAGCTTCTTGAATCTAAATCCAAAGATAGCTTTAACTATGAGGTTTGACTATGGATGTTGAATCTCGATAGTTTGTAGCTGATATCCAGCCTGACGGTAAATTTTATACCTTTCTCGAGCGAGTTGCTTAGCTTTTTCTTCGCAAGGAACGAAGTCTATCACCTGAGCAAAGGCGTTCGCAAAGGTTGTATGATTATCGGCCAGATTTATTACCAATTGGCGGTTCCAATTAGGTTTGACTCCTTGATGGCCTATCTCAATATTCGTTGAATATTTTGGACCTTCGCCAACCAAGTTGTGCGCGATAAATTCAGTAGGCTCTACCTGCCAAAAAACTTCAGCGATACGCTCAGCATGAACTTTATCGTTACAGTTGAGATAAAGTTTAGCGCCTTGTTTTGCAAAATGCTGAGCAAGAAACAACACGTAGTGAGCAAAACTCTCTTCGCCGGCTTGTGGGCTGTCTGAAGACACAATGTAAAATGTGGCAGTCTGCATACTGAATACTCGAACTTGGAATCGTG
Organism: Vibrio sp. 10N.222.46.A1; assembly: GCF_041473595.1. NCBI lineage: Bacteria > Pseudomonadati > Pseudomonadota > Gammaproteobacteria > Vibrionales > Vibrionaceae > Vibrio > Vibrio sp. 10N.222.46.A1. The sequence continues at coordinate 4,957 of NZ_JBFRSN010000699.1, read as the reverse complement.
GAAACCAATCATACTTGGTCAACAGGAGCTAGCAAATAACGCTTATTAAAAAAGGGCCCGTAGGCCCTTTCTATTATTTTGAAGATTGCTCTTCAGTCTCATGGCCGCTGCGGTTCAATAAGAATTGGACAAGCATTGAGACAGGACGACCTGTCGAGCCTTTCGCTGCGCCTGACTTCCAAGCTGTGCCGGCACTGTCAATGTGTGCCCAGTGGTACTTTTTAGCAAATTTAGATAAGAAACATGCTGCTGTGATTGTACCAGCAGGTCGGCCACCGATATTTGCCATATCTGCAAATGGACTCGTTAGTTGCTCATGGTATTCATCGGCCATTGGCATGCGCCATGCTCTGTCACTTGCTTGCTCAGAAGCATTCACTAACTCGTGAGATAGTGGGTTGTGATTAGACAGTACAGCACTGATGTGGTGACCTAACGCCATCACACACGCGCCAGTGAGTGTTGCTACATCGACAACACAGTCTGGTTCAAAGCGTTCAACGTAAGTAAGCGCATCACATAGAACCAAGCGACCTTCAGCATCCGTGTTTAACACTTCAACTGTTTGGCCTGACATGGTCGTTAGGATATCACCTGGGCGGTAAGCATTGCTGCCTGGCATGTTTTCACAACCTGCTAGGATACCAACTACATTAATCGGTAGGTTCAGTTTAGCTAGTGCCTTCATTGTACCGAATACAGAAGCCGCACCACACATGTCGTACTTCATCTCATCCATACCTTCACCAGGCTTAAGCGAAATACCGCCTGAATCGAAAGTAAGACCTTTACCGACTAGAACAATCGGTTTTGCATCTGGGTCAGCAGCACCTTTATATTCCATGATAGACATCATAGATTCGTTCTTAGAACCACGGCCTACCGCTAAGTATGAAGTCATACCCAGCTTTTCCATCTCTTCTTCGCCAATGATCTTAGTTTTCACTGTCTCGTAATCATCGGCCAAGCGACGAGCTTGAGATGCAAGGTAAGCAGGATTTGCGATGTTAGGTGGCATGTTGCCTAGATCTTTAGACGCTTTCACACCTGAAGCAATCGCAAGACCGTGAGAAATTGCTTTCTCACCAAGGCTCAATTCACGACGAGTTGGTACGTTGAATACCAGTTTACGTAGTGGACGACGAGTCTCAGGTTTATTACTCTTGAATTGATCAAAAGTGTAAAGGCCATCTTTAGTCGCTTCTACTGCTTGGCGAACTTTCCAGTAAGTATCACGACCTTTAACGTGCAGTTCAGTCAGGAAACATACTGCTTCCATAGAACCCGTTTCGTTTAGTGTACTGATGGTTTTTTGGATAATTTCTTTATATTGACGCTCGCCTAGCTCACGTTCTTTACCGCAGCCTACAAGCAGAACACGTTCTGAAAGTACACCAGGTACTTGATGCAGTAGTAGCATCTGGCCAGGTTTACCCTCTAGATCACCGCGACGAAGCAGTGAACTAATATAGCCATCGCTAATCTTATCTAACTGCTCGGCTACTGGAGAAAGGCGGCGCGGTTCGAATACACCGACAACGATACATGCGCTGCGCTGTTTCTCTGGGCTGCCACTTTTTACACTGAACTCCATGCGTACTCCTACATCCTGAAGACAAATCGAACTAAATGTTGGATAATGGGTTCTTACTTGTTGGATCCTATAATGGAACTGACCTTAAAGAAGAACGTTAACACTTAGCTAAAAATTTAAAAAATAAAAGGTTCAACGGGAAATTATAGTGATTCAATCAAAAAAACAAGTTTTGTATAGGTAATTTGAGCGTGATTATTGTTAGATATTTGATCCGAGAGACAATCAAGAGCCAATTTGCGATATTTTTTGTTCTCTTTCTCGTGTTTCTCAGCCAAAAGTTCATCAGTGTTTTAGCCGACGCCTCTGATGGTGATATTCCAGCAAGCCTTGTATTATCGATCGTGGGTCTAAATATGCCAGCGATGGGGCTCTTGATGCTTCCACTTAGTATCTATATTGGCATTTTGCTGACTTTTGGCCGCCTTTATGCCGAAAGTGAGATTGTGGTGATGAATGCTACGGGTATTGGCAATAAATTCCTCATCCAATCAGCACTTTATCTGGCGTTGATTACCGCAACTGTCGCTGCTTTTAACTCCTTTTGGCTGTCTCCGTGGTCACAAGATAAAGTAGAACAAATGTATGAGGAAGTGGCTGCAGAGAACAGCGTCGATTTACTACCCAAAGGCAAATTTGCAAGGACTCCCGATGGTTCTTCAGTTGTGTTTATAGAGGGTATCGATGGTAATCAATTAGACAATGTGTTCGTTTCTCAAATGCGACCTCGTGACTCAGTGCTTCCTAGTGTGATGTTCTCTAAGTCGGGAGACGTAAAAGAATTGAGCGATGGCCGCCAAGTTATTGTGATGTACGATGGTACTCGTCATGAAGGAGTGCCTTCTCGCCTTGATTATAGAGTGACGCACTTTGAAGAGTATGAAGGCTTAATTGGTCAGCGTGAAGTAGAGAAGAAAGGTCGAGAGTGGGAAGCGATTCCAACTATTGATCTTATTGGAAATCAAGATAATCGTGCCAAGGCTGAATTGCAGTGGCGCATGTCACTGGTGTTGTGTATCCCATTGTTGACTATGCTCGTTGTACCGCTGTCAGCAGTTAATCCACGACAAGGTCGTTTTGCAAAAATAGGTCCGGCAATCCTGATTTATTTGACTTACTTCTTGGCAATCAGTGCAACCAAATCTTCAATTGAAGAAGGGGACATTCCTGCTGCAATAGGCATGTGGCCAATCAATGCATTATTATTGTTTGTCGCGATTGGTGCCAACTTTATGGATAGTGTGCCTGTTAGGCGTTTGAAAGAAAAATTCAAGAATAAGAGGTTGGCTTAAGCCGTGTTTAAGATTCTCGATTTATATATAGGCAGAACCATCATCGCGACCACCTCACTGGTATTGGTGACGTTTGTCGGTCTCTCTGGAATTATCAAGTACGTTGAGCAATTGCGAAAGGTAGGTCGTGGTACATACGATCTATTACAAGCGTTGTATTTCGTTTTATTGAGTATTCCTCGTGATATCGAAATGTTCTTCCCAATGGCGGCATTGCTTGGTGCATTGATTGGGCTTGGTATGCTTGCTGCGAGTTCTGAGCTTGTGGTTATGCAAGCCGCGGGTTTCTCTAAGTTAGATATTGGTTTATCGGTACTTAAGACTGCGATTCCGTTAATGGTGATAGTGACATTGCTTGGGCAGTGGGGAGCTCCGCAAGCGCAGAAGATGGCTCGTGACTTAAGAACCATCTCGGTTGCTGGTGGTAGTATTATTTCTACTCAAAGCGGTGTTTGGGCTCGAGATGCCAACGACTTTATTTTCATTGTTAAAATAGACGATGATAAGCTCTATGGTTTGAACATGTGGCGCTATGATGAGAACAAGGCTCTGAAAACGGCCATATACTCAAAAGAAGTCGATTACGTTGGAGACAACGTTTGGACAATGCGCGATGTTGAGGTCACCTCTTTTGAGAATGAAATTCAGGTCACTAAAGAGAATTTACCGACTTTTTCTTGGGAAACATCGTTAGCTCCAGACAAACTCGCGATAGTGACGGTGAAACCGGAGGAGCTGTCGTTAAGTGGGCTGTATGACTATGTTTCTTATCTCAAAGCATCAGAACAAGATGCAGCACGTTATGAGCTAGCATTGTGGCGAAAGATAACTCAACCTATTTCGATAGCGGTCATGATGTTGATGGCATTGTCGTTTATCTTTGGTCCTTTACGTAGCGTGACCATGGGAGCAAGGATTCTCTCTGGTGTGATTGCTGGTTTTACTTTCTATATATCCAGCGAGTTCTTTGGTCCAATCAGCTTGGTTTATCAAATACCACCAGCCTTTGGTGCGATAGCCCCTAGCGTGGTGTTTTTCGGAATTGCCATCATGCTCTTGAGGCGGAAACTATAAATGATAAAGGAAGGCGTTAAGCCTTCCTTTTTTGATCTTGCTTTAAGTTCGCTTAATAGCGTTATTGTGCCTTTGGCAACACAACGACTTCGGTCTTTGCCCAGATATCGTGAAAGCCACGTTTCTGAGGATCGAATGGAACACATAAGTTTGCAAGTCCAAACCCCGATGTACCTAAACGTATTAGCGCTTGAGTTATTGTGATCGCAGAGCCATCTTTGTTTTGAACTCGTAGCTTCCAAGCTCTCATCCCCAGAGTTTGACCTGCTCTGGTCCAGAAGAAGACAAAGAAGTAAACCCAAACGACGACTAAGTAAAAAGTATACGCAGGGCTCCAAATCGGATGATTAGTCAAGAAGTCACTGACATCGGCATACCCGCTATGGTTAAAAATACCAAGAGCCATGAGTGCGTGCAGTAGAGCAACAATGATGCCGGCAGCCATCATTTCAATAGCGATTACAATGAGTGCGTCATAGAACAAGGCACCAAATCGGCGCATTACCCCAGCTGGTGGCAGAGTGTTTGTTGATGTCATGGTGTTATTACTTCTTTAAAAATTGAGGCGTCAGAATATAGTTTAAGGCTTGGCCTGAAAAGAGACATGACGCACAGCTTATGACTTAGTGGCGAAATTATCGGCAAACACACATGAATTCAAGTTTTTATACTTGCCACATCAGTTCGCATACGTATAATGCCAAACATCGACAGGGCAATGCCCCAAGATAATGCCGGTATGGTGAAATTGGTATACACGACGGATTCAAAATCCGTTGCCTTCGGGCGTGGCGGTTCAAGTCCGCCTACCGGTACCATATTTAAATAACAAAGCCTCGACTCAAGTCGGGGCTTTGTTATATCTGGAGAATAGAAAGTGTTGCCTTCGTAGTAGCGACAGGAACGCCTGTCCAATCAGTCAGTTCTTATTGTGCCATTCCAAAATATTACCGTTTCCGTTCGTAATGCGATTCCTTAGTAAATTAATTATCTTAAA
>NZ_JBFRSN010000698.1:0-3131 GCF_041473595.1 Vibrio sp. 10N.222.46.A1 | reverse complement strand
GTTGAGTATTTGAAGCACAACCTGCGGTAAATACGGCTGCGATAACGGCTAAAAGTCCGAGTCTTTTCATTGTTAGTCCTTCGATATCATCGAATTTGGTGATGAGTTTTATATGCTGTTTGGAGTAGCCTATACAACAACACGCTTTGATTCAAGGAGTGTTGGCTGACTCTAGGATATAAAAGTATAGGTACAAACAGATAATTTATAATAAGTTTATTCGTGTTTAGCCTGCCCTAGAAACAAAAAGACCAACACAGAGGTTGGTCTTTAAAATTTAAGTTTGTTCTAAATGATTATCGAAACTGTTTTGCTTCAGGAAGAAACTCAAAACCGGCAGACGCAAGTTTTGCAGTCAATGCCGCTTTGTCGATTTCATAGAAGTTGACTACTCGATCCAAGTCACCGCCGAAATCGTCACGCAGTTTCATGTTGACGATGCTCATCAACATCACAGGATCCATCTTTTCAAAGTTAGCGAGGTTCATATTAGTCCTCGAAATCTGAGATCAGTAGATTCGCTGCGGCAAATGCAGCACGATCTCTTGCTTCTTTAGGAAGAGATTCATCTGCAGCAAGGTCGTTCAATGTTTTTACCGCGCAGGTGATCGCTTTAGGGATATAGCCTTGGTCGCCACTGCCAATTTGAGAATACAGTTCACGCACCAAATCACAACAATCGTATACTTTCATTTTTATACCTAACCAAATGATAACTGATCTCAATATACACATAGAGATAAGCAAAAACAAAGTGGATCTGACTAAGTTCCGAGTTAGTTTGTTCTTGCTCAATATCTCATTCTGTTGATGCTCAATGTATCACTTTGCTAACTTGTTACTTAGCGTGATATTTACTGATTCGCCTGATAATTACCGCTTAACTAGAGATCTGCTGTTCAAGCTGATAAGTGACCTCATCAGCTAAGTTGAGCTGCTTTGCTAACTCTTTGAGGTAAGCCTTCTCCATAAAGTTCTGCTCATCCGCTACAATCAAAGAGGCTAAGTAGATCTCACTCGCTTGTTGAGGTGACGTTGCTAATTGAGCAATTTCGCTTGGATCGAGTGGCTTGTGCAATTCTTCAGACACCAATTTAGTCAGCTGATAATCGGCGCCCATGTTCTCGACGGCTTGTTCAATCTTAGCCATCTCTTCTTCATCAACATGCCCGTCAGCTTTGGACGCAGCAATCATTGATCTTAGAATCAGTACGCTATGGTTTGAATCGGTCTCATCAAATTGAGCTTGTTCGGAATTCGGTGCTTGGCCTTGTTTAGACTGATAGTCGTTATAGACCTTGTAAGCGAGTGCGCCAAGTGCCGCAGCGCCACCAATACCAGCGGCTTTCTTACCCATTTTATTGGTTTTCTTAGAGCCCATTAACGCACCTAAGAGTCCGCCGCCCACTGCGCCAGCGCCGAAGGCTCCGAGCGTGCTTTTGTTGATATTCTTACCACTGCCGCCTTGAGTTAGGCCACTTAAACTTGAAGAGCCTTGGGAAAGCTTCTGAGTACCTTGTTTTACGAGATCTGACTTAAGTGCTTGGTTAAGTAAGCTTTTGATATCCATCGATACCTCCAATGTAATCGTGTCTAAAGAGTTGATGAACCAATATACGGATTTAAAGATGAACAGGGGATTAACTTACGTTATTTACTCTGGTGATAAATAGAAGGGAGTTTGAAGAGAAACGACAGGCACAAAAAAGGCCACCTAATGGCAGCCTTTCAATGTATATCTAGCGAGTAATCGGATTACTAAGCTAGTTGAGCTGTAAGGTGCTCGATAACCGTGTCCATAGCGATTGCTTCTTTATCACCAGTACGACGGTTTTTGTATTCGAAGTTACCTTCGTCCATGCTGCGATCACCGATGACGATAGTGTGAGGGATACCCACTAGCTCGATATCTTTAAACATAACACCTGGGCGCTCTTTACGGTCATCAAATAGTACTTCGATTCCCATAGCCGTTAATTCAGCGTATAGCTTCTCAGCGGCTTCTTTAACGCGCTCAGATTTGTGCATGTTCATTGGTACGATAGCAACTTGGAATGGTGCTAGTGCGTCTGGCCAAGTGATACCGAATTTATCGTGGTTTTGCTCGATAGCAGATGCAACAACACGTGAAACACCGATACCGTAACAACCCATTTCTAGGATTACGCTCTTACCATCAGGACCAAGCACGTTACAGTTCATTGCTTTAGAGTAAGTATTACCTAGTTGGAAGATGTGACCAACTTCTATACCGCGCTTAAGTTGGATGGTACCTTGACCACATGGGCTAAGGTCGCCTTCAACTACGTTACGTAGGTCTTCAACTTGAGCAAGCTCAACGTCACGACCCCAGTTAATACCGAAGTAGTGCTTACCGTCTACGTTTGCACCAGCACCGAAGTCGCTCATTACAGCAACAGAGCGGTCAACGATGAATGGTAGCTCTAGACCAACAGGGCCAAGTGAACCAGGACCTGCACCAACAAGTGCACGGATTTCTTCTTCAGAAGCCATCTCTAGTGGAGTAGCAACCTGTGGAAGGTTCTCTGCTTTCACTTCGTTAAGCTCGTGGTCACCACGGATGATTAGCGCGATGATGTCTGCATTTACTTCATCAGAAGCTTTAACGAATAGAGTCTTAACTGTCTTCTCGATTGCTAAACCGTGTTGCTCTACAAGTTCTGCGATTGTTTTTGCGTTTGGCGTATCAACCAGTTCCATCTCTTGAGTTGGCGCTGCCGCTTCAGTCGTTGGAGCTAGTGCTTCTGCTTTCTCGATGTTCGCTGCGTAATCAGATTCTGAAGAGAATGCGATTAGGTCTTCGCCGCTTTCAGCAAGAACGTGGAATTCTTGAGAGCCGCTGCCACCGATTGCGCCAGAGTCTGCTAATACTGGACGGTACTCAAGGCCCATGCGGTCAAATGCTTTACAGTAAGCATCGTGCATCGCTTGGTAAGACTTTTCTAAGCCTTCTTTATCGATATCAAAGCTGTACGCATCCATCATAGAGAATTCACGAGCACGCATTACGCCAAAACGAGGGCGGCGTTCATCACGGAATTTAGTCTGGATTTGGTACAGGTTTAGAGGTAGCTGTTTGTAAGAGCTGATCTCGTTACGTACTAGGCTCG
>NZ_JBFRSN010000697.1:0-992 GCF_041473595.1 Vibrio sp. 10N.222.46.A1 | reverse complement strand
AAGCATTAGCGAAGACTGTTTTGAGCAGACTTTGAAAAAGGCGACCTTAGTGTCGCCTTTTTAATACCCGCTATCTTTTAAACCGCGTCTGTCTAAGCTCATCAAGATAGCCCACACGTAAAATTCAATTCTAATACTGACTCTGCTTGTTACTCATGAAAAATCAAGCATCACTCTAGTCAGCATTTGAATTCAATTTCCTTAGAAGGATCATGTAATGGATTTATCTACTCTACCTGCACTGTCGGTACTTTCTGACAACGTCACTATCGTTGAGCACGAAGGTGTAAAACTAGTTCGTGTTATCCACGATAAAGCAAACGCAGCGATTTCGTTGTTTGGTGGTCATGTCGTGTCATTCCAACCGCAAGGTCAAGAAGACCTAATTTGGATGAGCCAACAAGCTAAATTCGATGGCAAAACGGCTCTGCGTGGTGGTATTCCAGTATGTTGGCCTTGGTTTGGTCGCATTGCAGCCCCAGCACATGGTTTTGCACGTTCAAGCGAATGGCAATTGGTTGAGCACCGTGAAAGCGAAGCTGGCGTGATTGTTAGCTTAGGTCTGAAGCCAAGCGAAGAGACGCTAGCAGTATGGCCTCATCAGTTTGATGCACGTTTGAATGTTGAGATCGGCGAGCAGCTAAAAGTAACGCTGGACGTGAAGAACACTGATTCTCAGCCATGGACTTTCTCTGGTGCACTGCACACTTACCTAAACGTTGGCGATATTCACAACACAACCACAACGGGTATGGGTGCTGAGTACATTGATAGCCTACAAGGTGGCAAGATCTGCCAAGGTGGTGCTGAACTGGTACTGACTGACACGATTGACCGCGTTTACACGCAACCAGAAACGCAAATCTTTGTTGCTGACAAAAAGCTGGATCGCACACTAACGGTTGAAAACCACGGTCATAACTCTGCGGTACTTTGGAACCCGTGGGCGGAAGGGGCTGCAAGTATGGGCGACATGCAAGACGACGGTTATC
>NZ_JBFRSN010000696.1:0-2746 GCF_041473595.1 Vibrio sp. 10N.222.46.A1 | reverse complement strand
GGGCGTGCAGAGTGCTCTGCATAATATCGGTGTGGCAATGGGGCGTTATCATTTTGTTAAGCCGTACATTGAGACTGGTGAGCTCATAACGCCTTATCCAAGTATGGATACTGATAAAGGATACGAATTGATCTGTCCGTTAGGCACTGAAAAGCGACCTAAGGTAAGAACGTTTATTAAGTGGCTAGAGGGGCAGTTACGCTAGGTTAGTTAATTTAGCAATTAGATAGTTCAAAACAGAATTTATTATCTTTATAACCATCCATCATAATAAGCTCTATAAATAACGGATTATAGAATAAGGTCTTATTATGAAAGTCGCCCTCATCATTGCGGTTTTGCTGCAGATAGGCCAAGCGCTCGTTTCGTCAGGACTGACTCGTTCATTGGCTGAACTTACTGCATTTGTGCTGGTTGTGGTACTTGTTTTAATGAAAAGAGAGAGCAAGAAGAGTGATAAGCCCCTGTTTGATTCGTGATTGTTGTAACAAAGAATATCTTTACTACAAACGATAGGGGCAAAGCCCATTAGAGCTTTGCCTTTTTGTTTTGTTGCTCGTTAATCTGAGTGTCTGGTTAATACATTAACCAATCTACAGTGCTTCTTTACGTATTGGGTGTAATTAGGCGTATTATGCGAGAGTTAACCACGCTAATGAGCCTGTCGAAATCATCGTCCACATTGTAATACCAAACATCAATGGCTTCGGCCCAGCAGCTTTAAGCTTCTCAACTGAAATACCGCAACCAATCAAGAATAGACACACCACCAATGCACGCTTAGACACATCAAAGATACCTTGATAGACCATCTCAAATTGTGGCAATAAGTCACTAACAGCAATAGCAGCGCAATAGAAGAAAATGAAGTAAGGAATCGTAATCTTCTTTTGATCGTTCTTGAAGATCATCGCACTGACTAACGCGATTGGGATAATCCAAAGTGCGCGAGCGAGCTTCAATGTGGTTGCTGTGGTCAGTGCTTCTTCGCCATATGCTGATGCTGCGCCTACTACAGACGATGTATCGTGAATCGCGATTGCAGCCCATGTTCCGAAAGTTTGTTGGCTTAACTCTAGTGCATGGCCAATCATTGGGAACAAGAAAAGGGCGACCGAGTTCAACACAAATACAGTGGCTAACGCTAAGCCAATCTGTTCATCATCGGCTTTGATGGCCGGTGCTACGGCGGCAATAGCGCTACCACCACAAATTGCGGTACCAGAAGAGATAAGGTAACCCGTGGTGCGATCTAATCCCATGCGTTTTGCCAAGAACCAACCAATGACCAAGGTACCAATAATCGTCGTTACAATGAGGCCAATACCATCGCCTGTTACCGCTAATGCTTTCTCAAACTGAATGCCAAAGCCTAAGCCGACAATCGAGTAGGCCAGTAGCTTCTTGGTGAGTTTGCCTACTTCTAGATGCTCAGGGACTAAACCTAAGCTCGCAAGAAGGAAACCGATCACGAGTGCCGTCGGTGAACTCACCCATGGGGTTAAGCAAAACAGAGCAGCAAGATAAAATGGAACAGACTTTTTTAGATTCATTATATTTAATTCGTCGCGTCTAGTATTGGCAGCGTAGTGGAAGACTATACGCTTAACGCAATGGTAAGTAAGTCTAAATGAATTGAACAAACGTTAAGTAAAACTAAACGTTTGTTCAGCTGATATGAATAAAGGCTTGGTTATTTAGCGTATTGAGCCGCGAAGATCAGAGACTGACTGTCGAAGCGTGTCGCATGAAGCTTCTTTGGCTAGCATAGGTTCGGCAGCTTCTATCTCTAACTTGGCCCTGAAACGGGTAGGTAGCCCCTTGAAAGCTTGACCTTTATAACGACTGAAGTAACTGCCCCATAACCCTTTAAGTGCCATTGGAATCACAGGTACAGGAGATCGTTTGATAATCAGCTCCATGCCACGCATGAATTCGGCTACTTCGCCATCAGCGGTTAGCTTGCCTTCAGGGAAAATACAGACGATGTGCCCTTCATCTAGGGCTCGTTCAACTTCTTTGAAAGCGTTTCTAATCGAGTTTCGGTTGGTTGCGGAGATTGGAATAACTCCTGCTCTTTTTAAGAATCGACGTAGTGGAGGCAGCTTGGCGTAATCCTCTTCCATCACAAACCGAATCAAGCGAGGGCAAACCGCACTCAGAAGCAGTGCATCCATATAACTCACATGGTTGCAAACGATCAGTGCGCCGCCATTCTCTGGAAGATGGTGTAAGTTCTTGTGCTTAACTCGGTACATGGTGTGAGTGACCACCCATGTAAAGAAACGGAAAGCGTAGATAGGCACCTGATAAAACAGGTACAGCATAACCAAAGTATTCCCTATCGCGAGCAACACAAATAGTTGTGGAATAGAAAGATCGAGAACACTCAGGCAAACAATACCTAAAACGGCGCTTCCCACCATGAATAGTGAATTGTAGATGTTGAGCCCGGCAATCACTTGAGCGCGTTCATCTGGTTTCGCTCGTAACTGCATCAGAGAATACAGAGGAACAATGAAGATACCGCCAGAGATACCCAATAGCAGAAGATAAGCAAACAGCGGCCACAGCTCTGAATACGTCACGAATTGATGGAAAGAGGTAAATTCAGGCAAGGACTCAGGAATGGATATCGCCATCAATAGCCCAAAAATCGACATACCTAGGCTACCCATTGGTACGATTCCGATTTCAATTCTGTGATTTGACAACTTATCACAAGCCAAAGAACCTATAGCAATAC
>NZ_JBFRSN010000695.1:0-3711 GCF_041473595.1 Vibrio sp. 10N.222.46.A1 | reverse complement strand
GCTCACTCTCTTGATTTTTGTATAACCTTTGGAGTGCTTCATTTCAATCATCAGGTCACAATAACCATCGATTTCAACATTACTCTTTTTTAGTCCTTTCATGACCGTGGCTTTGATTTTTTTGGCTACCGGATTAACCAATGCATCGTCGGGAAATACGACTGGGGATGAAAAAAACAACAAAAGGATTAGATATCTCATACTGTTCTCCTTTATTGGAACTGAGAACAGTATGACGATGGTTAAGACAACCGAAGAACTAACTTAGTATGAAGATTGACAAGATAAGACGTAATTCTTGACCATTACGCCTTCTTTGAGCCTTTAGATTTGAAGCCGTTATGCGGGAATACATTACGAATACGTTGTTGCACGTTCTTAGGTACATCCTTTGTGAACTTGAGATTATAACCAGACCGCTTTGCGTACACTTTTAATTCACCTTTAAAAGTGTTGTTGTGGCCAATCTCTTGAAGGTTGTGCTTAAAGCTGGGTGGAAGATGACCTTTAACTTGTTCGATCGCCCCATCGTTAAATTTGATTTTCAATACCGGCCTATCAACCGCGACTAACCAAAAAACCAACGCTGCACCGATTAAGATTACATACATCATAATGTCACCACTACTGTTGATGATTATTTATCGTCAGAAAGGAGCTTGCTTAAATCTTCTTTAAGATTGGTTACTGTCTTGCTGGCCTGTTCACTACGAGATGCTTCGCTCACCAAATACTCAATAGCATCTGATAGCGTACAACCTAGCTCGTTCGCACGCTGGGATAGCTTTTCCCATACACGATAATCAAGGTCGATTGATTTTTTCTTGGTGTGAACTTGTTCAGCATTAAAGTGACGCTTTCGCTTAGCTCGGATCGCTTGCTTAAGCTTGTTATCGAGCTCAGGAGACATGTTGTCAGATATCCACTCAAGAACACCTGTTGGTTGGTGTTCAAGCTTCAATAAGGCTTGTACAGCAACGTCAGCTTCACTTGAATCAATATGGCAGGTGATCGACTCGCCTTCTTTCCATTTTTTGACCAGATAGTTCCATTTCCAACCACATTCCAAGTTTTCAAGTTGCTGATATTTCATGTCTAATCTCGAGAGTTAATCCTAGTGACAGCGTAACCCAAAATAGGCTATTTAACAATTGTTGTCTTGAAAGAATAGACCAAGATCATACTTATATTAGCTTAGTGATTAGTAACTACAACATAGAGCTACAAGCGAGATCGGTTTTTCTATATACTCCCTACCTCATTATCATAATCAGAAACTTAAATGACTCTAGTAGATTGGCGACATGTTACGCCTCAGTACGACGAATATAGCGCTCAATTAGAGCAATTCCCTGACATCTCGCCTTTCCCATTTTCAGACATTCAACATAGATTCAACGATGCGTTAACCCGCTTTGTCCGCTTGTCCAACCTTTCGCGTGTTTTACTTGTCAACGCTCCGGACAATTCGATCTATCGTCAAATGATCGTTGAATCTTTAATAACTGCTCTAGATGATCACACGTTACCAGTAATAAAAACTGAGTCTTTAAATGCTGTCTATCTGTTTGACCAAGTTCAATCAAAAGACGGCCAAGTCGTTGCGACAAAGCCTGGCTTACTGGCTAGAGCGAACAATGGTTATCTGATTGTTTCAGCCAACTTGATTCTAGCAAACCCGGGAAGCTGGTTACTGCTTAAGTCTGCACTTCTTGGTGAGGCCGTAGAGCCCATCAGTAGCAACCCAGAACACTTAAACCAATCTCCATCTTTACCGCTTACCTACAATATTAAGTTGATTGTGGTTGGAGACCGAGCTCAACTCGGCGATCTTGATTATCTAGACAGTGATATTCAAACTGGTTTCTGCCTATTCAGTGAAATTGAACAAGACATAAAGCTAACAGAAGAGACGTTGACTCAATATCTTGGTTACCTTAAATGGCTCCAACAACGTTATGAACTGCCAAACATCACGCAACAGGCGGTGACAGGCATTCTTACTGCTGGTGCGAGAGAAACTGAAGACCAAAGCTATATACCGTTATGCCCGATTTGGCACAATGCGTTATTGAACGAAGCTTTGATTGAAGCCGACCATGGTGAGATTGATGGTCACCATATTCAGCAAGCACAACAACACAAATACAACCGCGAATCGTACTTACCTGAACGTGCTCTTGATGATATTCGAGATGGCCAAGTTATTATCGAAACCGAGGGTGAACAAGTTGGACAAGTTAATGGTCTGACGGTTATCGATGTACCAGGACACCCAGTATCGTATGGTGAACCTGCCCGAATTTCATGTGTTATCCACTTTGGTGATGGTGATATTGCCGACGTTGAGCGCAAAGCGGAACTCGGTGGTAACCTTCACGCCAAAGGTATGATGATCATGCAAGCGTTTGTAAGCAGCGCGTTAAACCTTGAAGATCCGTTGCCCTATGCTGCTTCTGTTGTGTTTGAGCAATCATACTGCGAAGTTGATGGCGATAGTGCTTCTCTTGCTGAGCTTTGCTCTTTGGTCAGTGCTTTGTCGGAATACCCTATCAATCAACAAATAGCGGTAACCGGTGCTGTCGACCAATTCGGTCGTGTACAAGCAGTTGGTGGGCTAAACGAGAAAATCGAAGGCTTCTATCATGTGTGTAAACACAACGGGTTAACTGGCGAACAAGGTGTGATCCTTCCAAGATCCAACTTAAGACACCTTGCTCTGAAGCCAGACCTAATTGAAAGCATCAAAAACAAAGAATTCCATATTTGGTCTGTCTCTAATGTAGATGAAGCGATTCCTCTTATTATGAACAAACCATTTAGAGACGATGAACAAGAAAGCGTTCTAAGCAAAATTGCGGAACGTATTGAAAACTTTGAAAGACATGAGCACCCTATTGGAATTGTTGGACGCATTAAAAACTGGTTTGTCTAGTACTGATCGGACTTGTTTAGCGTACACCTGTTCACTAATATGCACCTATCAAAAATTGGAGTAATTGATAATGCAAAACAAACGTGATTCTTACACTCGCGAAGATCTTCTAGCATCAAGCCAAGGCGAACTATGGCCTGAAGGTCCTCAACTACCAGCACCGAACATGTTGATGATGGATCGCATCACTAAAATGTCTGAGACTGAAGGTGATTTCGGTAAAGGTTTGATTCTTGCTGAACTGGATATTACTCCTGACCTATGGTTCTTCGACTGTCACTTCCCTGGTGACCCAGTAATGCCTGGTTGTCTAGGACTTGATGCAATGTGGCAGCTTGTTGGCTTCTACCTTGGTTGGGTTGGCGGCAAAGGTAAAGGCCGTGCTTTAGGTGTAGGCGAAGTGAAATTCACTGGCCAAATCCTACCTACTGCGAAAAAAGTGACTTACGAAATCCACATGAAGCGTGTTGTTAACCGTCGCCTAGTTATGGGCCTTGCAGATGGTCGCGTACTTGTTGATGGCAAAGAGATTTATGTTGCTAAAGATTTGAAAGTTGGCCTTTTCCAAGATACGTCAGCATTCTAATCTAATCATTTAATTAGAGTAACGCAGTTAGATTTTAATAAAGCAGCCATTGGCTGCTTTATTTTCACTCCAATACATTTAGTTATAGTGCACTAGAGTATACTGATTAAACAAACTTTCTTATTCCGAAACTGTACTGTCTTAGTCCACCAGCAACTGTGTATTCCACTACAAGTATCAGTATCAGTAT
>NZ_JBFRSN010000694.1:0-947 GCF_041473595.1 Vibrio sp. 10N.222.46.A1 | reverse complement strand
GATGCAAAAAAGCCGCTGTAGTCAGCGGCTTGATGAGTTCTAGAGCGAACCTAATTCGACTATAAGATTCGTGTTAATCCCAGTTGAGAATCGACCAATTCGGTTGATCGGCTAACGCTTTCAAACGCGGACATGGGTTTACCAAGTAAGCAAAATCAGCGTGTTCACACAAAGGTAAGTCGTTGATTGAATCGGTATAAAAGTGAATGTCTGAGTAGTTAGTTTCTTGATTGTCTAACCACTCTTTTAAACGGGTGACTTTACCTTCACGGTAGCTTGGCACACCTGATATTTGAGACGTGAAGCGGCCTTGGTTTTCTACCAAATCGATACCGAGTGCGTTCTCAATACCAATCTTACAACCGACCGCTTCCACTAAGAAAGTCACGCTGGCAGAGATGATCAACATGTCGATATCATCATTCTCAAGCTGCTCAATCAAAGGTTTCGACTGCTTGAATTGCTTAGGTAAAATATGCTTCTCGACACACTCTTCCACCAAAGTAGTAACTTGCTCTGTTGGCATGTTCGCGAGTGGCTGCATGGAAAATGTTAGGTAATCTTCCATGTTCAATTTGCCTTCCGAATACAGGCCCATTAAACGCTTATCTTCATCAATAAAGTTGGGCGCAGTGGCAATGCCCTTTTCAACCAAGAACTCATTCCAAAGCATCGCTGCATCGGCATTGATCAGCGTTTCATCCATATCAAATACATACAAAGGTTTGAACATCTTAGGCTCTCACAGGTTGAGTTTCGTTAAGGTTAAAAAGGAGTTCTAGTTGGCTGCATGCTATAACTGGATTGTGACATTAAGAGCATATTTTAGTGGCAGTTGTATTTCACGGCTATGACAATCAACACATGCTTGTTTTTAAATACAACAGCTTATGGATTCAATCAGTATTGATACGCGATGTATTTAACTATATGTATTTAACTAACTA
>NZ_JBFRSN010000693.1:0-3299 GCF_041473595.1 Vibrio sp. 10N.222.46.A1 | reverse complement strand
CCCTCGCCGCGATTAAAACGCTTTTATCTCGAACAAAATTTAACCACGAAAGGTCAACACGCCCTAAACAAGTGTTCCTTATTGCTGACCTCTTCGTAATGTCAGTTTTAAGTAAAGACGCTTGCGATCACACTCCGTAGGCCCAATAGTAATAATATTCACCATAACTGGAATGCTCTTATGTTTAACTCACTTACCTCGTTATTTAAACAATTAGTTGACGGCTCTGATTTAGGCAAAACGCCCACTGCCTCACCTAACTTAGCCATCGCCAGCTTGTTATGCGAAGTCGCTGGTGCAGACCACGCGATCAACGAATCAGAGCAACAAGCCAAACTGCACTTACTTCAGCGTTTACTGAACATAACCGAAGAAGAATCAAAAGCTTTATTAACACAAGCTGAGCCTCAAGTTGAACAATCTGTTTCTCTGTACGATTTCACTTCTCAACTGCGAGAGCTTTCGCAGCCGGTTCGCATAGAATTAATCAAAGCTATGTGGGAAGTCGCGCATGCGGATGGAGAGATTGACCCACTTGAAGATTCAGTGATCCGTAAAACCGCAGAACTGCTCTACGTTGACCACAGTGACTTTATCAAAACTAAGCTGAACGTCATCGGTAAAAGCTAACCAAAGGCTCGATACTCACGTTTAGTGACTGGATCAACGTAAACGGTCGCCATGCATGATGCCTTTGAGCTCTAACGGCGTGCCCTTCTTAGTGACATAAAGGCCGCGCTGATTTGATACCAACACACTGCGCTTGCCTTGTGTTTGTTGAATGTATAAGTGCTTGATATTGAATGTCTGCTTATCTTGGGCCTGATCTTGATCCAATTGATAAAAGTAGTAATGATTCCCCCAGCGCAAGAACACGCCAAACATCTGCTTAGTTTGAGCGATATTCCCATCGATATCGTAACCAATGTACTGCATTTTGACTCGACCATTTTCCAATCGAAGTGATATTTTTTCCCAGCCTACCATCGGGTATTCTGCGGAAAATTTATAAGTACTTTTGGTTGCGAGCCCAGAAATTAAGCCTACATTTAGAATCACAAAAAACGTGAGTAAGATAGGCATCCAAAACTTACGATTCATATCACTCACCCTCGCTCATCGTCATTATCGTCATCGCAAGACAAAGATTTAAACTGGTGACTCATCTCTTTCCAGCGCCCGTTTATCAATGCGACGGCTTGGATATTCTGGCACCCAACTCCGATGCGATGCAGATAAAGCGAATCAACACCGAGTTCTGAGACGGTATTGAGTTCGGTTAATAATTCTTGATCAAAATTCAAACTGTCGTGATAAACATCCATGCCACGATAGCTCGTTTTATCCATAAAAAAAACGAACTGATAAAACAGCACGAGAAGAAGCGCGCTGACGACCATCCCTACGATACGAGATTGGTGACGAGTGAGAAAACTCTTAACCCTTCGCTGTTTATGAAGTTCCCGTTGTTGGGGTAATACAGATTCGCTTTTACTGTCATCACTGCGATCACTGTCAGTATTAAAAACCTCTAGCTCAACGGTTTCATTAGGAACATTAACTTGAGCTACTTGAGTTTGAATAGCAGAAATGGGTGTTGATAGATAACCACCAAGCTGTTGAGGTCTGCTAAAACTGTACCCTTGCTTCTGAACCGTTAAAATTTTGCACTCACAGTTCAGTTCATTCAACGCTGTACGAATGTTCTTTATCGCTACGTTTAGCGAGCTTCCTGTCACCACCCGCCCAGGCCAGCAATGTTCAAGAAGGAAGTCTCGGCCAATCGCTTTCGGGCTATTCATCACCAAATGTTCAAGGATCAAACTTTCGGATGAAGACAAGGTGACCTGCTTGTTAGAGCTCGAATTAATGAGAGTATTGTTATTCAATTCGATACCCGAAGCGTCTAAGGTGATCTTATCAGGGCTATTGGCGTTCATTTCGGCGAGGTGTTCATAAATAAAAAGGTCATCAAAAAAGTGTTTGTTTGGTCGAATTAATAGCAAACCATACATAGAAAAGAGTAGTGATAAGTTTAGCCAATAATTAAGCCAAATATAAGCTCAGCAAGTAACAAGATAAAATAACAACAAGGTGAGCCAGTCACGAAAACTCACTCACCTATGAACATAGCCAAGTTTAACTCTAAACTTGTCATGGTCCCATATTAAGACCTCGTCGTTACGCAATCTGAAAACGAGGTCACAATTCTGTTCTAGCGAAATTATAGTTCCAGTTTGAATCCAAGTTCACTAATCATAACTTCAGCGAAGCCTAACTTTACTGCATTCAACTGACTGGCAACTCCGCGAGCTTGTTCTTCGTTTTTAGCCAATATTGCCATTGAGTAAATGGGTCTGATCATCGCTTTTTGGTTTGGCTTCTCTTGAGCTATTTCTTGATGTTTTAAGTAAGCAGAAGTAATCACGCCTTGAGCGCTCCAATCGACAACCATTTGTAAATCTTGGCTGATAATCTCATCGACAATGAATTGATTCTCAGGCTCTGTCCAAGCGAGTTCGACTGCGTAGTTTTTGAAAGCGACGTCAGTGTTTAACCACTTATTACCAATGTCTCTGATTTCAGTCACCTCGACAAGCTCTTTGAATTGGAATGGTAGGTTACCAATCAACTCTCGAACGTGCTGTTCACTGTCCGCTTCAATCACAAACTTAATCATCGGAAATTTCTTGTCTCCGATAAAGCTTTCCGATACGAACATATCGTGTACCAAGCCCGCGTCAATTAAGTTAGCAAATGCTTTTTTCTGATGAGGCATCGCCTCAAATACCGCTTGAGCATCGTCGGTTTTCCAAGCGACTGACACACCGTATGCCGCAGCATGGGCATGGGTTGAAAAAAGAGTCGCTGAAAGTAGAAAGCTAAAAATAGCTAAAAAGGTTCCTAGAGTTGTTTTCATTATGTGGTTTCCTGATTAGTCGCGAATAATTTCATACAAGTTAGGGTCAGCAGAAACCCCTTCGATTTTTAAAGGTGGTAGCTCTTTTCTCATCACTTGTATTGCATCATGGAATTGCTTCTTACTCTCCCATTCAGCGACATTGATAAAGCGGTATGTCGCGTCCGAGCTTAAAGAGCGGTGCAGTTTGGTCGATAGGTATCCGGGTTGCTTCATCAATACGTCTCGCGCATTTTCCCAATACGTTAATGTAGCGGCCTCATGGGCCGGCTCTACTGAAAAGGTATTTATCAATACAACGGGTTGTGCCGAAACCAACGCACTTACGCTTAGCGCCCCCAGTGCCAATCCATACTTAATAATGTTCTTCATCCTATTC
>NZ_JBFRSN010000692.1:0-1398 GCF_041473595.1 Vibrio sp. 10N.222.46.A1 | reverse complement strand
GGAGCAAACAACGCCTGCTTTCTAATAAATCTTGGCACTAAGGTTTGTAAATGTGGATTCGATAGGCCAGCGGCAGCGGTAAATATTGTCATAAAAACAGTCCATGCTTCTTTTATGGGCTTTGATAAAGTGTTGAGCTTTTAGCGAAACGCCCACGTTTTTATTTGAGCTTGGTTGATTCTTAGCATAAGCGCAAGGGTTTCACTGATATGATCGACCAAAACAGGTGATGGGTAACTGGTTGAATAATATCAAGGTTGGGCGTATTAAAGACTCACCCCCAAATGTTTTTTAGTCAGCATGCGATCATGGTAACGAGCGAGCGCAGTTAAGCTTGGAGCTTGATTGAATAAAAGGAAAAGGAAATGCGTTAGGGCTGTGGTGCTGGTTCAGAAAAAGCGTCGTAGAGGTTTTCCGCCCCTAATAAACGACAGTACTGTAAAGCGAGCGGTGATTGTTGGTTCGCTGTAAGTTGAAGAGACTTAATGCAGTCGACGAGATCGGACTGTTGTTGCTTTTCAAGCTGCAGCTCAAATTGTAAGGCTTCACGGTAGAGTGAATCAACAACGTGTGCTTTGAGGTGTTTACGCAGCTCTCGATAACTATGAAGCAAGGTTTCAGAGCGACTTAAGCATTGTTGCACCTTGTGCCACTCCTCCTCAGCGAAAGAGAGTTGCTGCTCATCAAGCCATTTGAGAAGCAGCAGTAGATTGACGTTGCCATGGAATTGGTTTTGCAAAGCTAAGCACGCATCCTTAACACCGCGCACACTGTAATACTGAAGGCTAAATTGCCATAGTCGTTCCAGTGTTAGTGATATTGGTGCGTGCTCTGGGCTCATAAGCTATCCATATCCAGTTCCATCTGCTCAAGCTCTTCTTGAGTGGACATCCAATCCATTTCAACTTCTTCTAGCTGTGACTTACTGCTCGCTTGTAGAGCGAGTACTTTATTCAGTTTAGCCTTATTTTCAGCTTCATACAGTGAAGTATCGGATAATTCTTGCTCGGCTTCTTCAAGAGCTAACGTTAATTTATCCATCTGCTTTTCAAATTGAGTCAGCTTTTTACGAATTGGTGCCGTTAGTTTCCGGAACTCTGCTTCTTTACGTTTCTGATCTTTTTTTGCTGCTGCACTGTTGGCGCCATCTTTTGCTGGTGCCAATGCTTGTGCTTCTTTGCGCTCAACTTTCTGTTGTTCGGTTAGCCACTTGTAGTAATCGCTAAGGTCACCATCAAACGGTGCAACTTGACGGTCGTGTACAAGGTATAAATCATCAGTAGTGGCACGAAGTAGGTAGCGGTCGTGCGATACGATAACCATCGCGCCTTCAAACGTCTGTAATGCAAACGTTAGTGCCTGACGCATATCGAGATCCAAGTGGTTGGTTGGTTCATC
>NZ_JBFRSN010000691.1:0-3316 GCF_041473595.1 Vibrio sp. 10N.222.46.A1 | reverse complement strand
CGGCATGTTGAATAGCTAAGCGAGCACGTCTTTCCAGCAAAACTTGCTTTGATGAACTCGCGAGCATTTTGTCTCGCCACGCCATCAACTCTTCAGAGTCGGTATTGATCAAGCGGAACGCTAGGTAATCCGCGAGCTCTTGGGATTTTTCTTTCGAAAATTTTTGAGCTTTCACAACATCATCAAAAACCTCTTGAGCGCTGCTTGCGGATTTCCTTACTAGCTTCTCGAAACCAAATTCGGTTTGTGCTTGGTAGAATTCATTCGCTGGGTGCTTCTTAGCAAACGCGAGTACATCTTCAGGCTTGTTGTACAACGCCTTCATCTGCTTCGCTTGAGTAATTGACTCATCATGATCTAATTGCTTAACCAAGTAGCTCATTAACTTACCGTTTCGACTCTCGAACGCTAAAAGCATTCTGTCCAGAATCAGCTGATCCGTTCTTAAGCCCGCTTCATCCCAACTTTCGAAAAGTGAATCACAGTTATCATCAACACCACGGCCACTTAACCAAAGTTGTTTCGCACCTTTAAAGGCGAGATCTTGATTACCTTGTTCATAATTAGCGCGGTAATAGATACATTGATATTTTTCACCAACAGGCTCTTGGGTTTGAAACTCAAGGATCGTCTTCCACTGTTTTTGAGCCGCCAATAAATCTAAATAAGGCGCTCGTATACGATTGGAAAACGGCAGTGCTGTGTTCTCTTCAATAAAAGCATCCACCTCGCTTGGCGTTCGATCACCTAAGCCCAGTAAAAAGGCGCGATAGTCAGTGTAAGGTGTTAACGGGTATGTTTGAATTTTGTTACGAAGTGCTGAATAAGCTTTTAGATCACGGTTGTCTAAAACCTCTTGCGCTCTGTCATAAACATCACGCTGCATTTCAAGCTCGGAAGCATTGCTGGCCATAGCCATTGGAGCCTGTGAAAATGAAAACAAAATTGCCGATGCAGCGACAGCAATTTTCGTATTACCAATGCGGAAAAACATTCGCTCTTTCCTTAGTGCGTGTATGAATACGTGAAGTCTATTTACGCCCGACATCACATCAAATGTAAAGAGTTTGAGTGTAAATATTGTTAATATTTAACACATCGCCTCGAAAGCTTATTAAATATAGTTTTAATGACCAATGTGACAATAATAGGTGAGGATTAGTTCAAGAATGGCTTTTCTGTCCTAGGAGTAACATCTTTGAGGATATTGGTATAAAATAGCAAACAATTTTGAACAATAATTAGGATCGATCGGCAATGGCTGAATACGTATATACCATGTCTCGGGTGAGCAAAACTGTTCCACCTAAGCGTCAAATTCTTAAAGACATTTCTCTTAGCTTTTTTCCTGGCGCTAAAATCGGTGTTTTGGGTCTAAATGGTTCAGGTAAATCTACCCTACTACGTATCATGGCTGGTATTGATACTGATATTGATGGTGAAGCACGTGCACAACAAGGTCTAAAAGTAGGTTACCTACCTCAAGAACCTGTACTAGACGAATCAAAAACCGTTCGTGAAATCGTAGAAGAAGCGGTTTCAGATGTTGCTGACGCACTTAAGCGCATCGACGCAGTATATGCCGCTTACGCAGAACCTGATGCAGATTTCGATGCATTGGCGAAAGAGCAAGGTGAGCTTGAAGCTCTGATTCAGGCGAAAGACGGTCACAACCTAGAGACAGCTCTAGAGCGTGCAGCTGACGCACTTCGCCTTCCTGAGTGGGATGCGAAAATCGAATTCCTATCAGGTGGTGAACGTCGTCGTGTTGCTATCTGTCGTCTACTTCTTGAGAAGCCAGACATGCTGCTTCTTGATGAACCAACCAACCACTTGGATGCAGAATCAGTTGCTTGGCTTGAGCATTTCCTTGTTGATTACAGCGGTACTGTTGTGGCAATTACCCACGACCGTTACTTCCTAGACAACGCTGCAGGTTGGATTCTAGAACTTGACCGTGGTGAAGGTATCCCATGGGAAGGCAACTACACATCTTGGCTAGAACAGAAAGATGAGCGTTTGAAGCAAGAAAAAGCTGGCGAAAGCGCACGTCAAAAAACGATTGAGAAAGAACTTGAATGGGTTCGTCAAAACCCTAAAGGTCGTCAAGCTAAGTCTAAAGCTCGTATGGCTCGTTTTGAAGAAATGACGACTGGCCAATACCAGAAGCGTAACGAAACCAACGAATTGTTCATCCCACCAGGTGAGCGTTTAGGTGACAAGGTACTTGAAGTTAAGAACCTAACGAAGTCATTTGGTGATCGCGTTCTTATCGATGACCTATCATTCAGCATGCCTAAAGGCGCTATCGTTGGTATCGTTGGTGCCAATGGTGCGGGTAAATCAACACTATTCAAGATGCTAAGTGGCGCAGAACAGCCAGATTCAGGCACAGTTGAACTTGGCGAAACGGTTAAGCTTGCTTCTGTTGATCAGTTCCGTGACAGCATGGACGACACAAAAACAGTATTCCAAGAGATCTCTGAAGGCGCTGATATCATTAAGATCAACAACTTCGAAATCCCTGCTCGTGCATACTGCTCTCGTTTCAACTTCAAAGGCAACGACCAACAGAAGATCATCGGTCAGCTTTCAGGTGGTGAACGCAACCGTGTTCACCTAGCGAAACTGCTAAAAGCGGGCGGTAACGTACTGCTACTCGATGAACCAACCAATGACCTTGATGTTGAGACACTACGAGCTCTTGAAGAAGCACTACTTGAGTTCCCTGGCTGTGCAATGGTTATCTCGCATGACCGTTGGTTCCTTGACCGTATTGCGACCCATATCTTAGACTACCGTGATGAAGGTCAAGTTAACTTCTACGAAGGTAACTATACTGAATATACAGAGTGGCTGAAAAAGACTCTAGGTGCACAAGCGGCAGAACCTCACCGCATCAAATACAAACGTATTGCAAAGTAAATAAGCTTGTATTTTGAACAAAGGCCGCGATAATAGCGGCCTTTGATATATCTGGCTTACTATTTACCTATTGATATAGAGAGATTACCTATGCTTGAAAGACGTAAATTTTCACGAGTTATTTATCAAGTTCCGACTGAGATTTCACAAGGACAAGTAAATGTATCAGGCTCAGTGCAAGACCTATCTCTTCATGGTTTACTCATTCAATGTGATAAATTACAGCAACTCAGAACTGACACTCCTGTTCAAGTCAGCTTTAAGCTCGAAAACAGTGATATCAATATTCAGTTAGAAGCAACGATAGTCTCGACCATCAATACCTCAATGCGTTTACGTATAGAGCATTTAGATATTGATAGTATCAGCTACCATCAATATCTAAATGCTC
>NZ_JBFRSN010000690.1:0-5790 GCF_041473595.1 Vibrio sp. 10N.222.46.A1 | reverse complement strand
GGGATGGCGTGTTTCTTGGGTGAAAGATGCGGCTTATGTGCAGTATATGAAAATCAGAGTCTGATACCCGTCTATAAAAATTCAAGGATAAGACAATGACTATGATTTGCGCGAAGGAATTTTCAGAATGGTTAAGACATAGGTTCAACGCTGAAAGCTCGGGTATTTCTATTTCAAGAGCTGATATCAATCAGCTAACAGGCAGACAACGTTTAGATCCTAGCTTCGTAAATGATGTTCACTATGAGTTAATGCAGTATGGAATGGCATTTGTGACTGATACCAGTAGAGAAAACTTCTATCTTGTTCCGATAGCTCAATCAATAAACTGGCGAGAGCGACTCGAATATCAATTTGAGAAAGAGATGTTCTGTAACATATATCCCATTGAAAAGTCGGGTTAAAAAAAAGGTTCAACTTGATGATTAAGTTGAACCTTTTATCTTTTAGGTCAAGCCTTGAATGATGACAAACTTTTCTAATAATTCGTCGTCAGTTTCAATATGGTTCGGGTCAGTAATGATACATTTTGTGATCGGACATACTGACTGACATGTTGGCTTCTCATAGTGACCTTTACACTCAGTACATAAATCAGGATCGATTTCGAAGATACTGTCACCCATAGTGATTGCACCATTTGGGCATTCTGGGTCACACATATCGCAGTTTATGCACTTG
Source organism: Vibrio sp. 10N.222.46.A1 (assembly GCF_041473595.1). NCBI lineage: Bacteria > Pseudomonadati > Pseudomonadota > Gammaproteobacteria > Vibrionales > Vibrionaceae > Vibrio > Vibrio sp. 10N.222.46.A1. The sequence continues at coordinate 5,109 of NZ_JBFRSN010000690.1, read as the reverse complement.
TCAGTTATTAGTAGAGCCATTTATCTTTCCCAAGTAACCGTTATTTACCTGAAGCGTTACGTGTATCTTGGCCTTCGCTCAAGTTACGCATTAGCAAGCCATACTCTAGATCGAGATCTGCTGGCACAGGAATAAATACGAAGTGACCGTTACCTTTTGCGTCGTCTACCGCTTCAGATTTACGGTTTTCCATCACTTCTAGTTTGAAAACAACGTTACCTTTAGGTGTCATCATTTCTAAGCTGTCGCCAACTAAGAATTTGTTTTTTACTTCTACTTCAGCTAGGTCGCCACGGCGTTTACCTGTGAATTCACCAACAAACTGTTGAGTATCAGAGATTGAGTAACCGTATTCGTAGTTTTGGTATGAATCGTGAGTGTGACGACGTAGGAAGCCTTCAGTGTAGCCTCGGTGAGCTAGGCTCTCTAGCGTACCCATTAGGCTCTCATCAAATGGCTTACCTGCAACAGCATCATCGATAGCTTTACGGTAAACCTGTGCTGTACGTGCACAGTAGTAGAAAGACTTAGTACGCCCTTCAATCTTCAATGAATGAACACCCATCTTCGTTAGGCGCTCAACGTGTTGGATTGCGCGAAGATCTTTCGAGTTCATGATGTAAGTACCATGCTCATCTTCAAACGCCGCCATTTTCTCTTCAGGTTTGTGCGATTCAGAAAGTAAAACGACTTCATCAGTTGGCTTACCAAGGCCTAGTGTGTTGTCAGGGCGCTCGTCTTGAACTTCAATACCTTGAGTTTCTACTTCTTGAATAGCAACGCCGGTAGGGTTAGCTTCAACGATCTGACCGTTTTCGTCTTCTTTCGCAGCTTCTGTCTTGTATTCCCAACGACAAGCGTTAGTACAAGTACCTTGGTTTGGATCGCGTTTGTTCATGTAGCCAGAAAGTAGGCAACGACCAGAGTAAGCCATGCATAGAGCACCGTGAACAAAGATTTCTAGCTCTGTTTCTGGGCAGTGTTCGCGAATCTCTTCGATCTCTTCAAGAGATAGCTCACGAGATAGGATCACACGCTCAACGCCTTGAGTTGACCAGAACTTAACGGTCGCCCAGTTTACTGCGTTTGCTTGAACTGAAAGGTGGATCGGCATTTCAGGGAATGATTCACGTACCATCATGATAAGACCTGGGTCTGACATGATAAGTGCGTCTGGGCCCATCTCAACAACTGGTTTAAGGTCGCGAATGAATGTTTTTAATTTAGAGTTGTGTGGCTGAATGTTACATACAACATATAACTTTTTGCCTTGAGCATGAGCTTCATCGATACCGATTTGTAGGTTTTCGTGATTGAACTCGTTGTTACGAACACGAAGGCTGTAACGTGGCTGGCCTGCGTATACTGCATCTGCGCCATAGGCGAACGCGTAACGCATGTTTTTAAGGCTTCCTGCCGGTGATAATAGTTCAGGTACAAATGGTTTCTGTGTAGTCATTGCTTCGTTCTCTAATCTGATCTCAAGTCAGGTTGATACCACCAAGTGATATCAAAGGGGCGCAAATTTTACGCTAAAATGAGTTTGGTTGATAGCCCTAAAGATAACAATGGTATTAAGAAGCGAGCTGATAGGTATTGATAAGCGGGAGTGGGAAAGAAATAAGCTCAGATATCGTCGATACCTGAGCTTCAAATCGGAACAATTAAGCGTTAGGTTGAGTTAACCCGCCTAATGATTCAAATAGGTTTGGTAGGAAAACACTGAACTCACCACAAAGTAGAGAGAAGTCTGCATCAAAACGTGCAGCTTGATCTTCACGAGGAATATCGTCGTTCTCATCTTTTAGTTCATCACTGAATTTTAGACGCTTGATGCTGCCATCTTCAGCAAGAATGAACTCAATGCGATCTTGCCAGTTGATCAGAAGCTTAGTCACAACTTTGTTGGCTTCAATGTGGTTCTTAATCTCATCAGCTTCTAGTTCTTGTTTCTTAACTCGAACAATACCGCCGTCTTCTTGGATTGATTTAAGCTCAGCTTCATCAAGCATGGTGATGCCTTTAGGCGTATCACCTGACTTAACCCATTCCGTTAACGTTGTTTCAATCGCTTGCTCTGGAATAGCTGGCACTACTGGCAAGCTACCCATTGTTTTACGTAGTAATGCTAGTACGTCTTCTGCTTTTTTGTAGCTGCTAGCATCAACAACAATAAAGCCTTCTTTCGGCATGATCAGCGCGTAAGTGAAGTTACTGCGGCTGAAAGCACGAGGAAGAAGATCGATGATGATGTCTTCTTTTAGGCTGTCTTTCTCTTTCTTTTTCAGAGGAGTACCAGACTCTGCTTCAAGCGTTTCTACTTTTGCATTCAATGAATCTTTGATCACAGAAGCTGGAAGCATTTTCTCTTCTTTCTTTGCACAGATGAGAATGCGGTTTTCTGATACGTGCGTCATCATATCGCCGTGTCTACCCATCGCGTTTACCCAACCAAATTTCTGTTTGTCTTGGCTACCACAAGGGGTAAAACGGAACTCTTCAAGTTGTTTCTCTAGCTGATCTGCGTTGAAGTCTATATCACGATTAAAGCGATAGACGAGGCAATTCTTAAACCACATAAATATTTCTCATACCTTTATCTGAAGACGCTCATCATAGGAGATTTCGATCCATTTGTCTTATACCTGCAATAAAAATTAAAAGTGAAATGTTTGAGACAGTTATATGAAAATTTGTTTTCAAAGGTCACAAAAGTGTCATAATTAAACCAGATAATGCAATGCGTTGATTAAATACTAAGGCTATTCAATTATGTCGAGAAGGATTCTGGTCGTTGAAGATGAAGCACCTATTCGTGAGATGCTGTGTTTTGTACTTGAACAAAAAGGCTACCAAGCAGTAGAGGCTGAAGATTACGATACAGCGGTAAACAAGCTATGTGAACCTTTCCCAGATCTAGTATTACTAGATTGGATGCTACCTGGTGGTAGCGGGATAAACTTTATCAAGCACATGAAGCGTGAAGAGTTAACTCGCAACATCCCAGTGGTGATGCTGACGGCTCGTGGCGAAGAAGAAGATAAGGTGCGAGGTTTAGAAGTGGGCGCTGATGATTACATCACCAAGCCATTTTCACCAAAAGAGCTCGTTGCTCGCCTGAAAGCGGTTATCCGCCGTGTAACGCCTACTGCACTAGAAGATGTGATTGATGTACAAGGCCTTAAGCTAGACCCTGTATCTCACCGCGTTACCGCAAGTGAAGGTCCAGTTGATATGGGCCCAACCGAATTCAAAATGCTGCATTTTTTTATGACTCACCAAGAGCGAGTATACAGTCGAGAGCAACTGCTCAATAACGTTTGGGGTACCAACGTTTACGTTGAAGATCGTACGGTTGATGTTCATATTCGACGTTTACGCAAAGCACTTGAATCTGCTGGTCATGACAAATTAATTCAAACGGTTCGCGGCGCAGGCTACCGTTTTTCTACAAAGGCTTAACGTGGCTTCACTGCCCAGTTTATGGAGTCCTGAATGGTTGAGAAGTTAACCTGGAAAAAGCTGGCTTGGGAGCTGGCTTTTTTTTACGCACCTTGGATTATAGTCGGATGGATATTCGGTTATTTACCTTGGTTATTGCTGGCTGCAACAGTATTACAGTTAGCATGGCATCTACACTATCAAATGCGTTTGTCTGCTTGGTTGTGGGATGAAAAGCGGTTAACACCCCCTTCAGGTTCTGGAAACTGGGAGTCTCTGTTTAATGGTATCTATCGTATGCAGCAGAGACAGCGTCGTAAGCGCAAAGAATTGACCAACCTTATCCGCCGTTTCAGAAACGGTGCTGAATCCCTTCCCGATGCCGTTGTGGTGTTTCGCGGTGAAGGCAATATTGTTTGGTGCAACAAGCTTGCTCAGTATTTACTGGGTTTTCGCTGGCCAGACGATTCAGGCCAACCCATCTCTAACTTGATCCGCACGCCGGACTTCATCAAGTACCTTAATAAACAAGATTTCTCAGAGCCGTTAGAGATGCCTTCGCCACTTAATGTGGAGCGCATGCTTGAGCTTCGTATCGTACCGTATACCGAGGGCGAACACCTCATGGTAGTACGTGATGTTACTCAGCTAAAACAGCTAGAAGGCATGCGTCGTAACTTTTTCGCTAACGTTTCTCACGAGCTACGCACTCCAATGACCGTACTTCAGGGCTATCTTGAAATGACGGAAGATCCAGACATGGTCGTTGGACCTATGTGGCCTAAGGCTCATGGTGTGATGACTGAGCAGTTAAATCGTATGAACAGTTTGGTCAATCAGCTTCTTACTCTTTCTAAGATAGAAGCGGCGCCAATGCATGAATTGGATGAAGTGGTGAATGTTCCGGCGATGTTGGAAGTTCTTGAAAAAGAAGCCGCTAGTCTCAGTGGAGAGCGAGAACACAAGCTGAAATTTGATATCGATAAGAGTTTACGCGTATTAGCGGATGAAGATCAGCTGAGAAGTGCAATATCGAATCTGGTTTACAATGCAGTGAAATACACGCCGCCTGGTGCGACCGTAAAGGTTCGTTGGTACCAAACCAGTCAAGGCGCGTGTTTGGATGTGTCAGACACTGGAGACGGTATCGAACCACAACACTTGCATCGACTTACGGAGCGTTTCTATCGTGTTGATAAAGCACGCTCACGCGATACTGGGGGCAGTGGCTTAGGGTTAGCGATTGTTAAACATGCGCTTAGTCACCATGATTCACATTTAGAAATTCAAAGTGAAGTGGGTGTTGGTAGCCGATTCCATTTCACGCTGCCTAGCCGATTGACAGTGTCATGAGTTCCTTAATACGCCGGATGCGTTTCCCCATCAGTTCATTATTAGCATTAGCTTTGGTTACCCCTGTTCATGCCGAGCAAAGTGTCGATTCTCTTCCTGATTATTCTAAGGTTCCGGGTATTTCTGGCAGCTTGTTGTCTGTCGGTTCCGATACCTTAGCGGGAATGACAACGTTATGGGTTGAAGAGTTTAAGTCTTACTACCCGAACGTGAATGCTCAAGTTCAGGCTTCTGGTTCATCCACTGCACCTCCTGCATTAACGGAAGGTACTGCTCACCTTGGGCCTATGAGTCGTCCAATGCGCCTACGAGAAG
>NZ_JBFRSN010000689.1:0-1144 GCF_041473595.1 Vibrio sp. 10N.222.46.A1 | reverse complement strand
TTCACTGTGACTAAAGCTATTTGTTTATAAAATGTATCAATTAACAACTTAGACTGACGCAAACGTTTTCCTTAAGCAATTTTACCCGTATAATGCGCGCAAAATATCTAATCACTAATTAAATCGTACCTGAAGGAGTTTGAGATGACTGTCGGTATTATCATGGGTTCTAAATCTGATTGGCCAACAATGAAGCTAGCTGCAGAAATGTTGGATCAGTTTGGCGTGGCGTACGAAACAAAAGTGGTTTCTGCTCACCGCACACCTCAGTTGCTTGCAGATTACGCAACCAGTGCGAAAGAGCGCGGTATTAAAGTGATTATTGCGGGTGCTGGCGGTGCAGCTCACCTTCCGGGCATGGCAGCTGCTTTCACAAGCGTCCCAGTTCTTGGTGTTCCTGTTCAGTCTAAAGCACTGAAAGGCATGGACTCACTGCTTTCTATCGTACAAATGCCAAAAGGTATCGCGGTAGGTACTCTGGCTATCGGTGAAGCTGGCGCTGCCAATGCAGGCATCCTAGCCGCTCAAATCATTGGTACACACAATGAAGAGGTGATGGCGAAAGTAGAAGCGTTCCGCTCTGAGCAAACAGAAACGGTTCTTGCTAATCCAAACCCTGCAGAGGACTAATTCCAATGCATGTTCTTGTGTTAGGCGCGGGCCAACTTGCTCGCATGATGTCCCTAGCTGGGGCACCGCTGAATATTGAAATTTCTGCTTTTGATGTTGGCAGCAAAAATATTGTTCACCCATTAACGCAAGCGATTCTAGGCAACGGCTTAGACAATGCGATTGAGCGTGCGGACGTCATTACTGCTGAATTCGAACATATCCCTCACGATGTTCTTGAGGTATGTGAGCGCAGCGGTAAGTTCTTACCGACAACAGAAGCAATCAAAGCTGGCGGTGACCGTCGCCTTGAAAAAGCCCTGTTAGACGAAGCAAACGTGAAAAATGCTAAGTACTACGAGATTAACTCTCGTGAAGACTTTGACGCTGCGATCGCTCACGTTGGCTTACCAATGGTATTGAAGAGCACACTTGGTGGCTACGATGGCAAAGGCCAGTGGCGCTTAAAGACATTAGATAATGTTAACGCGACTTGGGCAGAAATGGCTGAGTGCATCGCTGCAACAGACAACCA
>NZ_JBFRSN010000688.1:0-2537 GCF_041473595.1 Vibrio sp. 10N.222.46.A1 | reverse complement strand
GTAATTTGACCTTTCAACGTACCGCCATCGCTAGGGCAGTTCGCGACTGTCGGGGGTTGAGTTGAACACCTAAAGCTCTTATCTTCAAGTGTGACAACTAACTCGCCTGAGTTATCAAATTGAATAGCAACATCCTCAACCACCCCTTTAGAGAAGTTAAAATCGCCACTGCCAAGGCTACCGCCACCACTTCCGGGCTTTTGAAGCACGTATCCAAGATCGTTCACATCTAACTTTTCCGCATAATTCATCACAATCGGCGTTGGTGATGCATTATTACTACAAGCCAAGACTCGAACATCAATATCTTCTGCTTTTCCGGCAATGACCTCTAGCGGCTGATTGTTCCATGTAGAACTAGCACTCGGCTTAATATCAAACCGATAAGGTACAAAGCTAATGTCTTTTTGGTCTTGGATAGTCGTTCCATTAACTGATGCAGTCGCAAGCACATCACCGTATTTATTACCACTTCGACCATCAATATCAAAAACAAACCTCTTGTTTTGGCTATCAAAAGAGCCACCGCTAAAAGTTACCTCAGGTGCACTTATAGATACCGTCTCCCCATTGACATCGCTCATTGGCTGACTGTTTTCATCATAAGGCACGACATACACCTCAGCCTTGTCATCACAAGTTAAGTGATAGTTGTTTGGTTTGATCTCTATATATTTTATCGTTGGGCTAGGAGGCGTGTAACATCCTGCTATTGACTTAGCCCTTATGAAGCTAGTGTCTGACGACCTAAATGAAACTCTAGGAGCGGTAATTGCTCCTGTCATTTGAAAACGAGCGACACCATTAATATCGAAACCAGCACTGATAGCCTCTGGCGATACATACACATTCGCATTCAAACGGATATCAGAACCACCTAAAGGCCAAAAAGATGAAAAACGGCCATGACCAATAAACGTAAAGTCATTGTGATCATAGCTAGAATCACTCTGCTCATCTATTCCTGCATTAATATATATACGACTTTTATGAGACAAATTTATATGGTTGTAGTGAATAACAACTGGACCATCACCTTTAACCTTAATGTAAGAATCGTTATGATTAAAATTGATGGTGTCAATCCAATACTCTCCAGCGGGAAAAACAACTGTGCTCGTATTTGCGCTAAAAGATAATGAAGTATAATTAAATTGAGTCGCCTCAGTCGTCTGATTATTGCCAGCCGCTATCAACACACCGCCCGAAGGGTTAAAAGCAGTAGTATCCGGAACACCTAACGGAAATAAGTTCTTAGCCGAACTCACCGTACAACTTCCGCCACTATTCTGCCCGTCTTTATAAACACAAGCTCCAAGACCAGACACTCTAGAAGAAGTAAAACCTAATGCTTCTGATTTGGAAATTTGATCGAGATAGATATTATTTCCAGTACCACTTCCTGAAGATATATCCAGTTGTCCATCCCATGGAGTCCATTCTCCGGGATTTGCACCTGGCAAATAACGGTTTGATTGCAACATTTCAGGAAAGTAATCACATTTTTGAATAGGGGGTTTTGGCCTTACTTCTTCAAATGCAAAGAACCCAACTCTTTCATATGTCTGATGCGAGCGATTTGAAGCGTCTTCTTCTAGCATAAATGTAAAATAATCCGGATTCGATAGTTCACATAACCTTAACCACCCTCCATCCGATCCACTTCGAGTTTGCTTTTGAATAATCACACCAAAGTCTTGGAACGACTGGCCATGGAACACCTGATTATCAATACAAGACTGCGCTAATGAAGCGCTTTGATTGTATGAACTACTGGGTTTATTAAAAACAAAACGAATACCACCTGAAGTTTGCCCAGAAAACTCAGGTGCCGCCATATACCCTACAGTTCTGCGTCTATAGCTTGTAGGAGTTGGTACATTTTGCCGGCCAAACTCTAAGGCCAGCCGAAAATTCGAGGTTCCAACATTTTTGTGTGCGGTAGTTACCCAAAAATCCTTACCGCTATCGGGCTGAACTTGAGAAAAGACAATAGGAGCCGCAGAGAAACGTTGAGAGTATGTTTCTCGTTTCCAGCCTTCCCTCCTTGTATCGCCTGCCGTTTGGAAGTGGTTCAACTCAACTTTACTTACACGTATTATTTTCCCTGGCTGAGATTCATCTAGTATTACGTCCCCAACCTCTGCGGCAAAATAATAGATCGGATCCATTAAGTTAGGGTCCGAGCTTAAAGGGAAGCGCTGTTTCACTTCGACCCGATCTTTAGTCACAGATGTGACGAACATTGCCGATGGATTATCATTTAGATTATAAGAAGACATCAATATAACGACAGGCGTCGTTTTAAAATCTTCATCAAAATCAAAGCTACACGTATACCCATTACAAGAGCTAGCGTCTACCTCTCCAAATTCAAATAGCGGTTTAGAACGTGGTACCAAGGGCTGGCAATCTTTTTCCGATATACAGTATTGGGAACTACTAGTGAAACTATCACCAATCAGTGTAATGGTAACAAATGGGTCGAATTTATCGGCGCCAGTGGCATAAGATAAATCAAAGTTATTAATAACTTT
>NZ_JBFRSN010000687.1:0-1358 GCF_041473595.1 Vibrio sp. 10N.222.46.A1 | reverse complement strand
CCATTACCCGTAATTCTAGACAGTGACACTGTTATTCAAGCCATCGACGCTGCGAGATAATTGATGAAGACGCCCAACAACGAACAAAAGCCTAGCTCTGCTGAAGATAACGCTGTAAAGGCTGAAACCAAAAAGCCAAGCCGTCTTAAGAAGTGGGGAAAGGAACTCGTTTCAATGATACTGATCGTTGGCGTGGTTTCGTTTGCCATGGATTTTTACCACAGCAGAAGCATGCCTCAAGGAGACGCGATACCAATCGTGGGTCAGTCGATCCAAGGGGAAGATATTGATGTTATCGAGCTAAGCAAAAGCGGTAAGCCCGTTATTGTCTATTTTTGGGCGACTTGGTGTAGCGCGTGCAAATTGGTGAGCCCGACGGTTAATAGCTTCAGCGACTCCCATCAAGTAGTTTCTGTCGCACTTTCATCTGGCCCAGACGAACGTGTTCAGCGCTTCTTAGACGCCAAAGAGTATGACTTCCCTGTTATCAATGATCTCTCTGGATCGATCAGCAGAAGTTGGGGAGTCAATGTCACGCCAAGTATTGTCATCATCAAAGATGGAAAGATCAGCAGCATCGCAACCGGCGTTACTTCCCCTATCGGCCTGTGGTTAAGAACCTACTTTGCATAACTCGCTCACTAAGAAAAACAGAGCAGAGCAAATGAACCGATTAAAGCCAATTTAACAAACAATAATACCGTGAGCGCGACCCAAAACGTGCTCACGATTATCAAGAATTAGAGAAAAACAACATGAAAAAACATCTGATTAGCACACTGATTTTAGGCTCACTAATGAGCACAAGTGCCTTCGCTGAGTTAAGCACAGAACAAACCCAGCAACTTGAAGAAATTAACCAGTTCCTGAAGGAGAACCCTTCTACGATCTCAGGGCTGCATACCAGTTTAGAGCAGTACGTAGCTGGCCAAGCGCAAGCAAAGAAAGCTCAAGCGGAGAGTCACGATTGGTTGTATAACAATGACGCTCACCCAATCACGGGCAACCCGAATGGCAAATCAGTAATCGTTAACTTTACTGACTACAACTGCCCTTACTGTAAGCGCTTGGAAAAAGGCTTGGTTCAATTAGCCTCTGAAAACAGCGACATTAAAGTGATCAACGTGTACTTGTCATTTAAGCAGCAACAAGTAGATGGCCTTGATACCAATGCAGCTCTATACGCGATGAAAGTATGGAAAGATAACCCAGCAGCCTTCCCTGAAGTCAACAGACTGCTGATGGCAAAAAGTGGTATTCACTCGAAAAGCTCACTAGAAGCCGTAGCCAAGAAGACAGGCACAGAAGCGCAATTGGACACAACTTCGGAGCAAAGCGACATACTGATGACCAACCAC
>NZ_JBFRSN010000686.1:0-8043 GCF_041473595.1 Vibrio sp. 10N.222.46.A1 | reverse complement strand
CATTGATATCGCTAGCGCTTCCGCAGCCTTAATACCATCGATACCAGCAGATAGGATACCACCAGCGTAGCCTGCGCCTTCACCAGCCGGGAAGAAGCCCTTAAGGTTGATGCTTTGGAAGTCTTTGCCACGTTTGATGCAGACAGGAGAAGACGTACGCGTCTCAACACCCGTTAGCAGGCCGTCTGGCGTAGAGAAGCCTTTGATCTTCTTCTCGAACGCTGGGATTGCTTCACGAATTGCTTCGATAGCAAAATCAGGCAGTGCTTTTGAAATATCAGTTAGGTGGATACCTGGTGTGAATGATGGTTTTACTTCACCGATCTCACTTGGATCGCGACCTTTCAGGAAGTCACCGATTTTCTGTGCAGGGGCGTCGTAGTTCTCGCCACCTAGAACATAAGCGGCACTTTCTAATTCACGTTGTAAACGGATACCTGCTAGTGCATCACCTGGGTAATCTCGCTCTGGGTCGATACCCACAACGATGGCACTGTTTGCGTTGCGCTCTGCACGTGAGTATTGGCTCATGCCGTTGGTTACTACGCGGCCTTCTTCAGAAGTCGCGGCAACCACAGTACCACCCGGGCACATACAGAAGCTGTATACAGTGCGGCCATTCTTACAGTGGTGTACTAATTTGTAGTCCGCTGCACCTAAGATAGGATTACCTGCGTTTTTACCGAAGCGAGCTTCATCGATCATCGCTTGCTTATGTTCGATACGGAAACCAACAGAAAAAGGCTTAGCTTCCATGTAAACGCCACGTTCGTGCAGCATTTCAAACGTATCACGAGCACTATGGCCAACAGCCAGTACAACGTGGCGAGATTTGATCTCTTCACCGTTAGAAAGCGTCAAGCCAGTGATTTGACCGTCTTCCATGTGAACGTCATCAACGCGAGTGCTGAAGCGGATTTCGCCACCTAGCTCAATGATAGAAGCACGCATCTTCTCGATCATGGTAACCAGTTTAAAGGTACCGATGTGTGGCTTACTTACGTATAGAATTTCTTCTGGTGCGCCAGCAGCTACGAATTCTTCGATTACCTTACGGCCGTAGTGCTTTGGATCTTTAACTTGGCTGTAAAGCTTACCGTCAGAGAATGTACCTGCGCCGCCTTCACCAAACTGTACGTTTGATTCAGTGTTCAGAGTACGCTTACGCCAGAAACCAAAGGTGTCTTTCGTACGTTCACGAACTTCTTTGCCACGCTCAACGATGATTGGATTGAAACCCATTTGAGCAAGCACTAGGCCAGCGAATAAACCACAAGGGCCAAAACCGATAACGACAGGGCGCTCAGTTTGGTTCTCAACCGCTTTAGCCACGAATTTGTACTCCATGTCGGGAGTCACTTTTACGTGCGGGTCGCTAATGAATTGCTCTAACAACTCAGCTTCGTTTTCAACGAGAACATCAAGCGTGTAGATAAGTAAGATTTTTGATTTCTTACGAGCATCGTAGCCACGTTTAAAGATATTAAAAGAAAGTACCTGATCAGAATTAATGCCAAGCTTCGCTTCAATAGCAGCTTGAATGGCTGATTCTTCGTGGTCTAGAGGGAGTTTAATTTCGGTTAAACGTATCATTTCGATGTCTCGTCTTTATAGGTGTCTTAGCTAGACCGCTTCTAAACGCAGAGTTTGATGAAAACGCTGATGTTGAAAGAAGCGATAAGCTCACAATGGCGCGCATTTTACGAGAAATTGATTTATCTGTCATACTAATTTGGAAACATGGAGCAAATAGACACGATATTAGAGCCGTATGATGTTGAATTTTGCCTTGGGATGAGTATTATCCTCCATTCTTCAATTTTGACTAACTTATAGAGCAGAGCATCATGGCATTTGTCGTAGGCGATAACTGTATTCAATGTAAATACACAGACTGTGTGGCGGTATGCCCCGCAGATGCGTTCCATGAAGGCCCGAATTTCATGGTAATCAACCCAATCGAATGCATTGATTGTGGTTTATGTGTACCTGAATGCGATGCTCAAGCGATCTTCCAAGAAGATGATCTGCCAGAAGATCAAAAGATCTTTATTGAAGTGAATGCCGAGCTTGCCGAAATCTGGCCGGTACAAACTGAAGTCAAAGCACCGATGGATGAAGCTGAAAAGTGGAATGGTGTCGCTGATAAGTTGGCAATGCTAGAAAAGTAATTGTTGAAAAGAACTCAAATAAAAAGGCGTACTGATTTAATCAATACGCCTTTTTTAATATCTGAGCAGTGTCGACTGGCTCGTTAGCTTATGAAATTTAGCTATGCTGACGACGCATGTTGTCGAGAATAATACCTGTCGCCATTGCTACGTTCAGAGACTCTGCGCCACCGAATGCTGGAATCGTAATCTTGTCTGTCACGAATTTAGCGGCGTGTTCACGAATACCGTGAGACTCACTGCCCATCAGTAAAATACCGTTGGCAGTAAATTCCGTCTTATGAACACTTTCACCTTCTAAGAACGCTCCGTAAACAGGCAGGTTCGCTTGCTCTAAGTATTCAGGTAAGTCTGTTTGGCTTACGTGTACTCGGCCAAAGCTGCCCATGGTCGCGCTGATCGTTTTCGGGTTGTATGGGTCTGCACAATCGCTGCTCGCAACGATATGCTTAATGCCATACCAGTCTGCTACGCGAATAATCGTACCTAGGTTGCCCGGATCAGATACACCATCCAGTGCAATCATTAACCCAGTAGCTTTTGGTAATTCAAACGTTGGGATCTCAACAACAGCAATCGCCGCATTGTTACTCACCAAAGTACTCGCTTTGGTTAGGTCATCAAGCGAGGCTTCAACACAATCAAACTCAAACAGTGACGCGTGATTTTCAGATAAGAAATCAGCCGTAGCAAAGACGTTCTTTACGACTAAGTCACTATTGAACAGCTCAAGTACGTTTTTTTCACCTTGAACTAGAAACAGGCCGTGGGCTTTACGTTGTTTCTTTTGGCCCAAAGCACGAAGGAGTTTTAATTGGTTTTTTGAAATCATGTTTTTATCCTAGATATAAGCCCGCGCATTATAGAGCAAAGGTTGGATAACCAAAAGCGTGATAACTCAATGCGATCCACTAAAAAGCAAAAGCAACCCACTTAAAAAAGAAAAGCGCACTAAATAGCGCGCTCTTATCTGATTTAATCATCTAACATTAAGCTGAACTCAAGATTAGCTGACCTGTATGATTAATATGGGGCAGGGTAGCGCTTAAACACTGTGTTGATATCGGTAAGGATCTCTTCTGACAACGGTTTGCTGAACGCTGCTACGTTCTCTTTCAGTTGTTCCATAGTGGTTGCGCCAATAATAGTGGAGGTGACACCATCAACTTGATTACACCACGCTAATGCTAGTTGGCTCGGTGTAAACCCGTGAGCGTTCGCAACTTCGAAATATCCTTTTACGGCCTCATTGGCAGACTCAGTGTCGCGGAAAATACCTTTACGCTGCATGTACGTCCAACGGCTGCCTTCTGGTCTCGCACCATCAATGTATTTGCCACTCAGCATGCCCGCTGCTAACGGTGACCATGGTAGGTAGGCAACGTCTTCATGCACACAGTTTTCAATCAAATAAGGCCAGTCTTTCGCGTGCAGCAAGCTAAATTCATTCTGAATAGAGACCATTCGCGGTAAATCATGCTTCTCACTGAGCTTAAGGTAAGTGTTAATACCCCAAGTGGTGTCATCAGACAAACCAACATGACGGATTTTTCCGGCTTTAATGCAGCCCGCTAGTGCTTGGAGGATCTCTAGCATCTCCGCTTCATGCTGCTTTCGGTCGATATCACTGAATCGAATATGATTCGGGAAATGCTTGCCAAAGTGAGGCGTCGTTCGGTTTGGCCAATGCAGTTGGTAAAGGTCGATATAGTCCGTTTGTAAACGCGCTAGTGAAGCGTCAACCGCTGCAATTACAGCTTCCCCCGTGATTGGCCCGCCATCTCGAACCCAAGGCAATCCCGGACCTGCAATTTTGCTGGCGATGATGACTTCTTGGCGGCGCTGCGGATTGCGAGCTAACCAGTTACCTATGATTGCTTCCGTTTTACCGTAGGTGTCTGGAGACGGTGGTACTGCGTACATCTCTGCGGTATCGATAAAGTTAATACCTTGGCTTAGCGAGTATTCGATTTGTTGGTCAGCTTGTTGTTGCGTATTTTGCAGCCCCCAAGTCATGCTGCCAAGGCAGATTCGGGAAACGGGAATTTGACTACTTCCTAATTTTGAGTATTCCATTAAATTCGGGGTTCCTGTAGTGAGGCTCGTTAGTGCTCGCAGTGTGGATATTGAAAGAGGGCGAGTGAGGAATGAAAACGAATATAAATTATTAGCACAAAATGGCAACACAGGGTATGGCTTGGACAAGTTTAATGAATCATTTCTCATTGCAACAAATGAGTCTGCTTGATGATTGAGAAGCAACATACAAAAGACGCGATAGATAACAAGGTGTTAATAGATCAGGCGCCTGAATGAAGCTGCATTGGGATAGGAGAAAGATTCAGAGACAAAAGAGCTCTACATCAACGAGAAGTAGAGCTCTTTTTTAGGGGTTCTATAAACAAGTTCTGAGTATTGATTAAGTTACGAGGTCGCGTTGGTGTCAAAACCACCTTGAGATTGCGCCTGTCTTAGAGCTTCCTGCCTTTGAACTTCTTTCTCAGTTAATACTGGTTGAAGCGTTTCCTCAGAGGCTTGAGGAGAGAAAATGAAATATTTATTAATCGTCATAACTGTGTCTCCGTGTAACGTATGACAGATTCTGCATCAAGGATAAATTGTGATCATCATCTACTTTGTACTTTTTTTAGGCTGAGAGCGGAGGGCGTAGAATGCGTACAAAGCGATCGCTTATCATCCGTATGCAATGTTGAACTGACGAAACCCTCTGTTTTCAAGTATAGGAAGCGCATCTAATTTCGCACAACAATGATTTAGAGCAATTACATACATGGTCAGGGGCGTAAGATGAAAAGCCTCGCGACTGACTCTGCGTACGTATTTGTCTAAAAATACATCGCTTATCTATCTTAATAATTAGGTCAGTAAATCAATTACTTAATCCATGGTGAGATGAATTATGGAAAAGCTTGTAGAACGTTTCTTGAATTACGTTACTTTTGATACTAAATCCGATCCTTCTAATCAGCAATGCCCAAGTTCACCGGGTCAAATTACTTTTGCTGAAGCCTTAAAGTTAGAATTGGTTGCATTAGAGTTAGTTGATGTGTCTTTAGACGAAAATGGCTATTTGATGGCTAAACTGCCGTCGAATGTCGATTATCCAGTGCCTGCGATTGGCTTTGTGGCGCATATGGATACCGCTCCTGATGCTTCAGGAGCAAATGTGAAACCACAAGTGATTAAAGCTTACCAGGGTGGAACGATTGAATTAGGTGAAAGTGGCGAGAGTTTGAACCCAAGCCAATACCCAGACCTTGATTCTTTACATGGTCACGACCTTATTACGACTGACGGCACAACTCTGCTTGGTGCCGATAACAAAGCGGGCATCGCTGAGATCATCAGTGCGATTGCTTACCTGAAAGCGAATCCAGACATCAAACATGGCGACATCTGCATTTGTTTCACACCGGATGAAGAGATTGGCCGCGGTGCGAACCTGTTTGACGTTGAAAAATTTGGCGCCGAGTGGGCGTATACCATCGATGGTGGGCCAGTAGGGGAGTTGGAATTTGAGAACTTTAATGCCACGAGCGCTGATGTTATCTGTCATGGTGTGAACGTTCACCCAGGTACCGCCAAAGGTAAAATGGTGAACTCAATGAACATTGCAGCGCAATTCCAACTGATGATGCCTGCGCAAGAAACACCAGAGTGCACAGAAGGTTATGAAGGTTTTTACCACCTGAAGTCGGCTGAAATGGGGGTGGCTCGCTCTGAACTGGGATACATCATCCGTGATTTTGAACGTGAGGGTGTAGAAGCGCGTAAGGCATTCATGCAACAGAAAGTGGATGAGCTGAATGAGCGTCTTGAGAAAGGCCGTGTTGAGCTGGTGCTAACCGATAGCTACTTCAATATGAAAGAGATGGTTGAACCGCATCAACATATTATTGAATTAGCGAAGCAAGCGATGATTGAGTGCGATGTTGAGCCAATGATCAAGCCTATCCGAGGTGGTACAGACGGTGCTCGCTTATCTTTCATGGGGCTACCGTGTCCGAATATCTTTACTGGTGGCTACAACTTCCACGGTATTCACGAGTTCATTACCATTCAAGGTATGGAACAAGGGGTAGAAGTGATCGTGAAACTCTCTCAACGTACCGCTATTCACTATCAAAAATAGCCGCCTAAAACGCGATATCTCTTTGTATTTTTGAGAGTATTCATTAATACTCTCTTTAAGCATAAGGGAGTACGCGATGAAAAAGTTAGTTTTACTTTGCACCCACTTAGCCGTGGGTGCTTTTGGTTTTGGGCTTGGTGTCTACGCACTACCTATCTTGATTGAGCCTGATTCTCCTTCCTCAAGTTCTGTTGAAGCGATCAGTCAGCAGGCGATCTATACAGGTGAGTTCACCAAAGACCGACAAGACAGTGACTTTTTGCATTGGGGAGAGGGCATGGTCTCTGTCTCTGAAAGTGCGATAGCTTTTGAAGGTGAATTGGCGCCGGGGCCGGATTATAAGGTTTACCTATCACCTAAGTTTATTGAAACCGAACAGGCATTCAATGACAGCAAGAGTGAGTTACTGAGAGTCGGAGATGTAAAAACATTCGACCGATTTATGGTTAACCTCCCAGAAGGTACTGATCTTAATCGATTTAATACCGTTGTGATTTGGTGTGAAACTTTTGGCCAATTTATTACTTCTGCCAAGATAAAATGATAGCCTTACTAGGGCGTGTTGATCTTTCGAACAAAATTTAACCGCGAAAGGTCAACACGCCCTAATAGCTGATAAAAGCATGAAAAGGAGCGCTCTATTTTTGAGTGCTTTTTCATAATGCGTTTATTGGGTTGAGTCAGTCGCTGTAAAGCTCATCGTTATAGAGCTAATCGTTTTAATGCTCGTCGTTATAAAGCTTAATTGTTGTAATACAAAGGAATAAGTAATGGAAAAGATGTGGCAAGTAATAGATTTCTTACTCGCTAATAAGTTTATTTTTAGTGTGCTGATCATCTGCATTATATTAATAATCCGACGAATCACTTTGTCTCGAATCCGTGGTGATGTCGCTTTTCTTAGTGAAGACCAACGTAACTGGATGTCACGTACCAAAAATGGCACATTCGCGATTATTGTTG
This sequence comes from Vibrio sp. 10N.222.46.A1, assembly GCF_041473595.1. Taxonomy (NCBI): domain Bacteria; kingdom Pseudomonadati; phylum Pseudomonadota; class Gammaproteobacteria; order Vibrionales; family Vibrionaceae; genus Vibrio; species Vibrio sp. 10N.222.46.A1. The sequence goes on along the minus strand of NZ_JBFRSN010000686.1, from coordinate 756 downwards.
TGACGTTATTCGTGTTGTGGAAATCCGAAATCAGCGAATTTGCGCTGTCTGTTACCGCTATTGCGGTTGCGATAGTCGTGGCTTCAAAAGAGATCATCCTCTGTTTTACTGGCTCTATTCAGCGTGCGAGTTCTCGCTCATTTCGAATTGGTGATTGGATTGAAGTGGGCAAAATCAGCGGTGAGGTGATTGAGCACAACTTGATGGCGACTGTGATTCAAGAAATCGATTTGTATCATGGGCAATATCACTTCACTGGCAAGACTGCCACGCTGCCTAATAGCATGTTCTTCACTTATCCGGTAAAGAACCTCAACTTCATGAAGCGCTATGTTTATCATAACTTTTTTGTGACGGTGAAAGACTTTGTAAACCTATACCCTATGGTGCCGGGTCTTATCGTGAAAATTGAAGAGCATTGTGAAGAGTTTATCGATGTTGCCCGTCGTTACAATGGTGTGATTGAGAAGCACGCTGGGGTTGACCTTCCTGGCTCTGAACCGCACATTCATATCACGAGCAGCTCAACGGGTGAGCAAGAAGTCCACTTTATGATCTTCTGCCCGACAGAGAAAGCGATTCACCTTGAACAGGATATCCGTAAAGATTTCATGGAAGCTTACGCGTTGGCATTTCCCTCAAGTGACTAATACGATGCTGGAAGCTAACAAGTCCGAATAAAAAGAAAGCCGAGAGCGATAATATCGACTCTCGGCTTTTTTGTATTTGAGATCTAGACTTAGACCTGAGACCTAG
>NZ_JBFRSN010000685.1:0-2791 GCF_041473595.1 Vibrio sp. 10N.222.46.A1 | reverse complement strand
CCACCAGCGTCAGTGCTGGCAAGATGGCGGACGTAAGAACTGCACTCGCAACGACAAAGTATTCAAATCCATGGAAGCCGATCTTCATAATCTGACTCCGGCCATTGGCGAGGTTAACGGTGATCGCTCTAATTACAATTTCAGTCAGTGGAATGGAATGGATGGCGTTAGCTATGGTCAATGTGAAATGCAGGTCAACTTCAAGCAGCGCAAAGTGATGCCGCCAGACAGAGCAAAAGGTTCTATCGCGCGTACTTATCTTTATATGAGCCAAGAGTACGGCTTCAAACTATCTAAGCAGCAGACTAACCTGATGATGGCGTGGAACAAGCAATTCCCTGTCGATAAGTGGGAATGTACGCGTGATGAGCGAATCTATGCGATCCAAGGTAATCACAACCCGTTTGTTTTTCCTGCTTGTAAATAACACGACTCAGGCAACCAACATCTCCAATTGCCTCCATCTCAAACAAGAGTTTCAGAATTGCCCCTGAAACTCTTGCGCTACCCTTGTTTTTTCAACTAAAAGCATCCATGTTAGGCAGAGACAAAATACCCAAATGAACATATTTATAGGTTTACCAGCATGAGAATCCCTCGCATCCATCACCCAGAACGCATTCATCAGTTAGGTTCACTCGCTTTAGACGAAGATGCCGCGGGTCATGTTGGTCGAGTCCTTCGTATGAAAGAAGGTCAAGATGTTCTTCTATTTGATGGCAGTGGCGCTGAATTCCCTGCGACAATTGCTGAAGTATCAAAAAAGAACGTCACAGTTAATGTTACTGAACGTATCGAGCGCAGCAGCGAATCTCCGTTAGACTTACATTTAGGCCAAGTGATTTCACGTGGCGACAAAATGGAATTCACGATTCAGAAATCGGTTGAGCTTGGTGTGAACACCATTACCCCTCTTATTTCAGAGCGCTGTGGCGTTAAGCTTGATACTAAACGCTTCGAGAAAAAGCTCGCACAGTGGCAAAAGATTGCTATCGCAGCATGTGAACAATCTGGCCGTAATACGGTTCCGGTTATTCGCCCAATCATGCAGCTTGAAGAGTGGTGCAGCGAACCGAGTGAAGCGTTGAAGCTAAACCTGCACCCTCGAGCAAAATACTCAATTAACACCCTTCCAGAACCCATCAGTAAGGTGCGCCTATTGATCGGTCCTGAAGGCGGACTGTCCGCTGAAGAAATCGGCATGACAGAACAATACAAATTTGAAGAGACGCTACTCGGTCCACGTGTACTTCGTACCGAAACTGCTGCTCTAACCGCAATTACTGCCTTACAAGTCCGTTTTGGCGATCTAGGCTAGGAGAAAGAAATGATCAAACTTGGCATCGTAATGGATCCAATTTCATCCATTAACATCAAAAAAGACTCTAGCTTTGCCATGATGCTTGAAGCTCAGCGTCGTGGTTACGAAATCCATTACATGGAAATGGATGATCTACATTTAGATCAAGGCGTAGCCATTGCTGACACTAAGGTTGTTGAACTAAAAGAAGATCCAAACGGTTGGTACGAGTTCAAATCAGAACAGACTATCGCGCTATCCGATTTAGATGCGGTACTGATGCGTAAAGATCCTCCGTTTGATACTGAGTACATCTACGCGACTTACATTCTTGAGCGTGCTGAAGAGAACGGCGCACTGATCGTAAACAAGCCACAAAGCTTACGTGACTGTAACGAGAAGTTGTTCACGGCATGGTTCCCTGAACTCACACCAACCACCATCGTGACTCGTAAAGCTGAAAAAATTAAAGCATTCCGCGAGAAGCACGGTGACGTGATTCTAAAACCACTTGATGGCATGGGTGGCGCGTCAATCTTCCGTGTGAAGGAAGGCGACCCTAACGTATCGGTAATCATTGAAACACTGACCAACCACGGTCAAAACTACGCAATGGCACAAACCTTTGTTCCAGACATCAGCAATGGTGATAAGCGCATTCTTGTGGTTGACGGTGAACCAATGCCTTACTGCCTAGCGCGTATTCCTGCGAAAGGGGAAACTCGAGGTAACCTTGCTGCTGGCGGTACAGGTGAAGCTCGCCCGCTGAGTGAAACAGACTGGGCTATCGCAAGAGCAGTTGCACCGGCATTAAAAGAGAAAGGTTTAATCTTTGTAGGACTTGATGTTATCGGTGACAAACTGACTGAAATCAACGTGACAAGCCCTACTTGTATCCGTGAAATTGAAGCTGCTTTTGATATTTCGGTAACGGGAAAATTAATGGATGCAATCGAGCGTCGCGTTAACGCTAAATAGCCTAAACTAAAGAAAGCCTTAGCTATTCGAAAACACAAAAATATCTAGGCAAAGAACAATGAGCGGCTTTACGCCGCTCTTTTTCCTTTACTGGGAACACACTGGCAGGAGGCTCTATGAATTTAACGAACCACTTTCTGGTCGCTATGCCCGGAATGAAAGACCCATACTTTCAAAATTCGGTGATCTATCTTTGTGAGCACAATGACGAAGGTGCGATGGGTTTGATGATCAACGCTCCTATCGATGTCACTGTCGGCAGCATGCTCAAGCAAGTTGAGGTTGACTCTGAACAGCCGAAATCCAACCAAGCAAGCCTTGATAAGCCAGTACTTAATGGTGGGCCAGTTGCAGAAGATCGTGGGTTTATTTTGCATAAACCCAAAGGCAGTTATCAATCCAGCATCAACATGACGGATCAAATCTCAGTAACAACATCAAAAGATATCTTGATGGTGTTAGGGACTGAAGATGAACCGAACAATTATCTGGTTGCACTTGGTTATTCTGGGT
>NZ_JBFRSN010000684.1:0-3279 GCF_041473595.1 Vibrio sp. 10N.222.46.A1 | reverse complement strand
CGGCTTTTTTATTGTCTAATCTCGTCGCTTTCAACGAGAGTATGAGACCTGAACTACATCATCACATTCAGTGACAAACCATCTTGTTTGCTGATGGTGTAGCGAATACGTGTTGTATGGCCATGCTTATTGGTGTCGACCAAGCGAGATATCTTGCCTTTCTTGACCCACACTCCCAGCATAGCATCGATACCGTCTTCACTTACCCCAAACTTAGATGCAAGCTCACTACGAGCAGCAACACCTTCGTTATCAATGTATTGATGAAGTTCAGTTAAAATCATACTACTTGCACCTCAAGTGCTTTTTGCTTACTGCCGATTTTCTTGAAGATGCGATACGTCACCACAAAACCACCAGCAATTGCCACCATCCACACAGCACTACTTACTGGGTGTACAGCGAAGTTTGCTGCTTGGTAATAGAAGGTCGCACCGAAGTAACCAAGTGCCATTGTCCAAACTGCGATGAAGCGGGCAAACGTCTGACCAAATTCACGAACATAAGCACCCATCGCTGCCACACAAGGTGTGTAAAGCAAGATTAGGATTAAGTAAGCAAACGCAGCGTGGCCTGATACAAACTTATCTTTCAAGTTACCAAAGATCGAAGTATCAACCTCTTGATCAGCAGCCACAGAACTAGAGTCAGACAAGTCACCAACTTCAATTCCTAATGGATCTGAATAGCTCAAACCAGCAAGGTTTTCAGGAATGGTCATTACAGCTTCTTCTAAACTTGCCGCTAGATCAAACTCAGCCGCTTCTTCATCAGAAGGTGTAGTGTATAAGCTATTTAGCGTACCAACCACAGCTTCTTTCGCAAAAATACCGGTAATGATACCAACCGTTGCAGGCCAGTTCTCTTCAGTAATTCCAATCGGTTGGAACACTGGAGTTACAACTTGAGCCGCTTTAGATAGCACAGAACTTTCACTGTCTTCGTTACCAAAACTGCCGTCCATACCTAATGAATTCAAGAAACTCAGAATTGCCACAACCATTACAATGGTTTTACCTGCGCCAAGCACGAAACGTTTCAGCTTCTGCCAAGTTTTCAGCATCACGTTTTGCACGGTCGGCAATTCGTAATCCGGCATTTCCATAACCAAGCTATCGCTGCTACCAGGATAGATAGTATTTTTAAGGAACAAGCCCGTAAACACAGAAGCCAGAATACCCATGATGTACAGAGCGAACACAACGTTTTGTCCAGCACCAGGAAAGAATGCAGCAGCAAACAGTGCGTATACAGGTAGACGAGCACCACATGACATAAACGGTGCCATTGATGCGGCGAGTTTACGTTCGCGCTCTTGGTCAAGAGTACGAGTTGCCATGATAGAAGGTACGTTACAGCCAAAACCCAGAACAAGTGGTACAAATGCTTTGCCCGGTAAGCCAATCTTCTGCATCACTTTATCCAGTACAAATGCGGCACGCGCCATGTAGCCTGAACTTTCTAGTACCGCTAAGAATAGGTAAAGAGCAGCGATTACCGGAATAAAGGTCGCAACCGTTTGGATACCGCCACCAATACCATCAGCAAGAACGGTGACTAGCCAAACCGGTAAGTGACCATCTAATAAGTGATGTCCGCCATCAACTAATATTGCGCCAACACCAATATCGAAGAAGTCGATAAACGCGCTACCGATATTGATAGAGAACATAAACATTAGGTACATGATGACGAAGAAGAAAGGAATCCCGACCCATTTATTCAAAATGAATTGATCGGCTTTCTCTGTGAAATTACGGCTCAGTTTGCCTTCGCTGCGACGAACTCGTTTACAAAGTTCATGTAAGAAAGTGTATTTAGCGTCAGCAACAGCAAGATCAATATCGAAATCGGCACCAAGACGCACACTATCAATTTGAGTGCGAGTTTGTGGGGCCAAACCATTCAATACCAAGTAATCATTTTCTAAAGCACGAATCGCTAGCGCTCGGTGAGATACGTCAGCATCATCAAATTGTGAATCAACAGAAGGAATAAGAGCTTCTAACGCGGCATCGTAATCAATAGAGATAGGATCAAGACTCACCCCTTGAACCAGAAGCTTATGCAAACGCTCTTTAAAACGAACCACTTGCCCTTTATCGTTTGCTGACAAGCTTAGAACCGGGCAACCTAGCTCTTTTTCTAGAGCCTTAAGATTAATCACCTGACGCTCACGCTTTAATACATCCATTTTGTTCAATACAACGATCATTGGGCGACCCAACTCTCGCAATTGTAATGTCATGTATAAGCTTCTTTCCAAACAGCTAGCATCAACAACATTGATGATCACGTCCGCTGGGTGAGTAAGCACGGCGCGTGATGCAATCGACTCATCGATACTGTTTGCATCATTGCCACTGTCTAGTGCATAAATGCCTGGTAAATCCGTTAACTGAAATTGATCACCAGCGTGCGAATATAAACCGGTTTTCTTTTCTACGGTCACACCAACCCAGTTACCAACGTGCTGTTTTGCGCCAGTTAATGCGTTAAATAATGTTGTTTTACCACTATTAGGGTTACCAACAGTAAGAACTTGATAATCCATTTAGATAACCTCGATTTGTTCTGCAATGCTTTCACGAATGGCTATAGAAACACCTCTCACTTCAACTTGAAGCGGATCACCCATAGGTGCACGACGGATAAGTGTCACCTCGGTTTTTGGCAACATGCCCATAACCATTAGTTTTTTTCTAACGTCTGGTGTTAAACCTGTAAGTGCAACAATAGAAGCCGCTTTTCCTTGCTCTAGTTGTGAGAGTTTCATAAGTACCCAGTTCGAGATTGATAATGAGAAAGATTGTTATTACCGACATAATACACGCACATACCCACAATTCTATTGTGTGAAATCAATGTTTTCGAAAATACACTCTCGTAAATTTCGTTAAAAACGTTTACGTCAAAAACGTCACTTTCAACAATTAGTGGGGACTACCTTACTAGTACGCGTCAACCAGAAAACAATAAGACAATAATAATCAACAACTTATAATAATGTCGGTTTTCTCACAGTCATCTGTCGTTAATTTTATAAGCAAAACAAGTCGCTACCCGTATAGTTACTCCATCGAAGAGAAACTCTTTCTCTTTAATTTTATTCCAGAGGTGATGTGGCTTGCCATATCACTCCGGCAGCAAGCGAAGGTGTCATTGGCACCCGTGGTATAGTCCCCCCGGCTATACCACGATATTTTTTTTCTTCCTTTTGTTTTAACCCAAAAACCTTTTTAAACTCCCCCAACTATCGTTATATCTCGTATCTCGTAT
>NZ_JBFRSN010000683.1:0-3651 GCF_041473595.1 Vibrio sp. 10N.222.46.A1 | reverse complement strand
GAGTTGGCCAAGCCTGTTACCAGACGCGTTAGCAAAGCATGACAAAACGGTAACCGTGGTCAACGGAAGTATTTCTGGTGACACAACTGGCAATGGCTTAGCTCGTTTACCACAATTGCTTGAAGAACACGCCCCAGACACTGTTCTTATCGAACTCGGTGCGAATGATGGTCTTCGTGGATTCCCACCTAAGCTGATGTCTGCGAATCTTGATCAAATCATTAAGCAGATAAAAGCTGCGGGCGCGAAACCTATTATGATGAAGATTAAAATCCCACCGAATTACGGTAAGCGTTACAACCAACAGTTTGAGTACGTTTTTGCAGCGCTTGCTGATCAACAAAACGTGCCACTTTTGCCGTTTTTCCTAGAGCATATCATCCTCAAACCGGAGTGGATGATGAACGATGGACTGCATCCAAAACCAGAAGCTCAGCCTTGGATTGCTGAATTTGTCGCCAAAGAATTATATCAGTATCTTTAGGTTTTAATGGTCTAGCTCAATAAATTTTACACAGCTTTACGTTAGCCTGAGTGCATATCACCGTTAACTGTAAGGTTATTTATGCTGATCGAACCTATTATCAAGGGTGTGGTAGCCAAAAGCGCTCACCCTCTAGGCTGTCAAGAATCCGTAAAGCAACAAATCAAGTTTGTTAAGAGTGCGCCGCAGATCAAAGATGGCCCTAAGCGAGTACTGATTATCGGTGCTTCCTCTGGCTTTGGCCTTGCCGCTCGCATTGCCCTTACCTTTGGCGGTGCAAAAGCTGACACCATCGGCGTCTCATTCGAGCGCGGTCCTAACGAGAAATCCCTAGGCAGCGCTGGTTGGTACAACAACATCTATTTCAAGAAAGAAGCCGAACGAGAGCAACGCACTGCTATCAACATTGTTGGCGACGCATTTTCACAAGAAACACGTTCACAAGTTGTCGAAGCCATCGAAACCTACTTCGAAGGTGAAGTGGATCTGATTATCTATAGCTTGGCTGCTGGCGTAAGACCCAAACCAAATACCGAAGAATTCTGGCGCTCTGCCATTAAGCCAATCGGTGAAAGCGTGACTGGTGCGACTATCTCACTAGAGCACGACAACTGGGTGACCAACACACTTGATGCTGCAACGGAAGAAGAAGCCGAAAGCACACTCAAAGTCATGGGCGGCGAAGATTGGGAACAGTGGATAGATGAGCTAATCAATGCTGAATCTATTGCCCCAGGTTGCAAAACCATTGCTTTTTCTTACGTTGGTCCAGAAGTCACGCACCCTATCTACTTAGACGGTACTTTGGGCCGCGCTAAAATAGACCTTCATCAAACCAGTCACGCACTTAACCTTGAACTAGCAAACTTTGGTGGTAATGCTTACGCGACCGTGTGTAAAGCATTAGTGACCAAAGCGAGTGTGTTCATTCCGGGGCTAAGCCCCTATCTGCTCGCTTTATATAGAGTGATGAAAGAAAAAGAGACCCACGAAGGTTGTATCCAACAAATGCAACGCTTATTCAGCAGTAAGCTGTATGGACAAACCAAAGTACCACTTGATGGCGAGCGCCTAATTCGGATGGATGAATGGGAACTCGACCCAGAAACCCAAGCTCATGTGACTGAACTACTTGAAGCTATGGATGAAAACAACTTCCAATCAATCGGTGACTATCAAGGTTTTAAAGAAGAGTTTTTACAGTTGAACGGTTTTGCTCAACCATCGGTAGACTATAAAGAGAAACTTAACACTGATGATTTTATAAAGTTAAAGCCTTAATCGAAACTTATCTCATTACTGAGACCCAGATTCACATTTGAAAACCTCCGCAAAATTGCGGAGGTTTTTTTGTGCAACATTTCTTATACTTAGTTAATGTAATATTCACAGTTTATTTGGTTCATCTTAATTAACACAGGATGTGTTGATGCATTTAGCATAATTGACTCGGAGTCATATGAAGAAGATAAAAACGATAGACTTAGATATCCCTGACGATATGGCCTCCAGCTGGCAAAATATTGTCGACCTCTTAGCTCAAATCACTCAAGTGCCTGCTGCACTTATCATGCGTGTTCATACCAACTACATTGAAGTTTTCTCTACCAGCCACAGTCAGGATAACCCTTATAACAAAGGCGATTCTGAAACATTAGGAAATGGGCTTTACTGCGAAACGGTGATGGAGTCTCAGCAGCAGCTTTTAGTACCCAATGCGCTTGCCGATGTTGATTGGAAAAATAACCCCGACACAAAGCTTGGCTTAATCTCTTATTGTGGCATTCCGCTATGTTGGCCTAACGGCGAATTGTTCGGCACCATTTGTATCTTGGACTCGAAAGAAAATCACTACACGCCTACCTATATTAAGCTATTAGAAAGCTTTCGCACCTCGATAGAATCTCAATTAAAAACCTTGTTTCAACACGCTAAGCTCACTCAAATGAATCGTGACTTAAAAAGCCGAGTTGCTACTCGCACAAAAGACCTCGCGAGTCTTAATTATTCATTAAACCAAGAGATTGATAAGCGCAGAGCGGCAGAACAAGAGATCAATTTCCAAAAAAATCACGATCTCGGCACGGGTTTTTTGAACCGAAGTGCTTTTGAGTCGCGCTTAGATCAGAAGTTGTTGTCACAACAAAGGTTTACTGGTGGCTCACTCGCAGTAATCCATATTGGATTTACTAATGGCAGGCGCATTCAAGCTCGATATGGCTACAACGCGTTAGACCAAGTGCTTGTTGAATACCGACAACGCATCGACAGTATCTCTGATGTCGAGGTATTAACTGCGCGCCCTACTTCGGTTGACCTTGTGTTGGCGTTCAGTGTTAAAGATTTGCACCAACGTATCGAAGAACTATGCCAGACATTGGTAAAAGTCGGTCATTCAGAATTTGACATTGGTAGTGACAAAGTTCATCTGCATGCCTTTATAGGGATTGCGATTACTGAGCACGACGATGGTGCTGACAGTATTATCCAAAAATCTTCAGAAGCGATGTTGGCATGTAAAGATTCCGGACAGAAGTTCGCTTACTATTCTCAGTCTCATGCTGAAGAACAAAGTCATATTAATAAGATTGAAGGTTATTTACTCCAAGCGGTTCGTAATGATGACCTTATGCTCTATTTTCAGCCTAAAGTATGCCCGTTGACTCATCGCTGGGTTGGTGCAGAGGCTCTACTACGTTGGCGACACCCCGTTCTGGGAGACATATCTAACGAAACCTTAATACACATGGCCGAGCAAAACGGGTTAATTTTCGAAGTAGGAAATTTTGCTCTGCGCAACGCGATTGAGCAAGCGAAAGAGTGGTCCGAATACGTTGAAGATTTCAAAATAGCCGTAAACGTATCTGCTATTCAATTAAAGAATGTTGATTTCGCAGACCAAATTATTCACCTGTTGGAAACCTATCACCTAGAACCTCATTTCTTAGAACTTGAAGTCACGGAAAGTTGCCTCATTGCAGATGAAGTCGTCGCGAAAAATACATTGGAATCGTTACACAACATTGGCGTTACATTGTCACTGGACGACTTTGGGACGGGCTATGCCTCATTTAGTTACCTTAAGAAATTCCCATTCGATACGATTAAAATTGATAAGAGCTTCATCGACCAAATGCTCAACTCACAGGAAGACTCAGAGATCGTTC
>NZ_JBFRSN010000682.1:0-11062 GCF_041473595.1 Vibrio sp. 10N.222.46.A1 | reverse complement strand
GCGAGTAGCGAGTAGCGAAATTATGTAGGGTTGGCGTTTAGCGTCAACCCTTTTTGTTTCTGTGTATCTAAGAAATGTTAAGCACTTAGCTCTTGGATTTGAGCAACAATCGCTTTTAATCCATTGCCGCGAGATGGGCTTAGATGGGTAATTAAACCGATTTGTTCAAAGTATCCATCGATATCGAACGCTTGAATCTGCTCTGATGTTTTTCCATCATACGCAGCCATCACTAATGCAATCAGACCGCGAACGATACGCGCATCAGAATCAGCACAAAAGCGCCAAACACCGTCGATATTTTGAGAAACCAACCACACTTGGCTTTCACAACCAGATACGACAACCTGTTCACTTTTCAGTTCATCAGGCATGCTAGGCAGTTTCTTACCCCACTGAATCACCTGGCGATAACGATCTTCCCAGCCGCTGAAAGTCTGCATTTTTGCGACAATATCATCACTGGTAATTTCTTTGCCGAATGGAAAGCTTGGGAATGTGGTCATTTTAATATCCAGTCGATTGTTAATTGAGAAGAAGACGTTACTTAGCGTGCTTTTGAACGATCTTTTCTACGATACGTGAAACCGCCACAAAACCAAAGGTAGCCGTGACAACCGTTGCTGCACCAAAACCCGTCGCACAATCCATGCGTTTTGGACCTTCTGCGGTTGCTTTCGCAGCACATACACTGCCGTCGGCTTGAGGGTATTTAAGTTGCTCAGTCGAGAACACACAATCGATACCAAACTTACGCGCTGGATTCTTAGGGAAATTATGATGACGACGCAATGTGTCTTTCAATTTCTTCGCTAACGGATCTTGAATCGTTTTAGTCAGATCAGCCACTTTGATTTGAGTCGGATCGATTTGTCCACCCGCGCCACCGGTGGTGATCACTTTAATTTTGTTGCTACGGCAATACGCCAACAGCGAAGCCTTAGCTTTCATGCTATCAATCGCATCGAGCACAAAGTCGAACTCTTTCGATAGGTATTCAGCCTGATTATCTGGCCCGATAAAGTCATCAATCAGGTTCACTTTACACTCAGGGTTAATCAGCTTAACGCGCTCTGCCATCACTTCGATTTTGCTCTTGCCAACCGTACCCGACATAGCGTGGATCTGACGGTTGATGTTCGTCACGCACACATCATCCATATCGATCAATGTCAGCTCACCTAAACCAGTACGAGCAAGCGCTTCAACCGCCCATGAACCGACACCGCCAATACCGATCACACACACGTGTGCTGCTCTAAGTATGTCGACTTCACTATTGCCATACAGGCGACGAGTGCCACCAAATCGTTGGTCATAGTTTTCTGAAGCTGGAGTGGTCAATTCACGCATTGTTGCCGCCAATTTATTTCTGAGAAAAAGAAAAGAGTGCGTTTTATACGCACTCTTGAATTAAAAGTCTAGGGGATTAGCGATTCGCTTTCAATGCCCCATTTTATTGTTGTTTACTCGACCTTTTCAGGAGGCAAAGCCCAAGGCGCTTCGGTTGCGCTGCCATCTAGACCCAGCTTCCACACCCGACCAAAATGCTTGTAATGACCCGCTTCAGTTCCTGCTCGTGGGCCCATACCATGGTAGAGGTCCAAATGGTTTTGCTTAACCGCACCACCGGTATCTAAAACCAATAGTAGTCTTAGTTGGTGCGCGCCGCTCCAAGTACCATCAGCATTCAGTAACGGAACCTCAGCCAGGATAGGTGTTCCCATTGGTAAGATAGAGCGATCGCCCGCTACCGCCGCCATCGGTAATAAAGGAATGCCAGCACTTCCCATTACGGATAGATCATCTCTCGCGCTAAAGAAGACGAAAGATGGGTTTTGCTCAAGCAGTTCTTTTACCACTTCAGGATCGTTTGCCAAGACCCACTCTTTGATAGCTTTCAATGACATTTTTTCGCGTGGCACTAAACCTCTTTCGATCAAAACACGGCCAATACTCACGTAAGCTTTATTGTTCTTACCCGCGTATGCAAAATACTGCAGCGTGTCATCATCTCCGAAATGCACAAAGCCGCTGCCCTGTACTTCCATCATAAATGGGTCGATACGGTTTGCTGAATAACCTAACTCAAGACCTTGGCCTTCTAATGCACCGTTGTAGATCTCTTCGCGTGTTGGACACTCTTTATCACACTCTGGAAGCCCATAAACAGGGAATCGGTATTCTTCGTTTGCTTCATGTCGCAGTTCCATTACAGGAGAAAAGTAACCCGTGAATAAAACATTACCTTGTTTATCACCACCACCTAATTGAGCAGTTTGAACACCAAAATTCGCTAGCTCGCTCGGCTCTCCACTCAGCACCGCCCATTCATTGAGTTGCTGATAAAGCGGCTCATAGATTTTAGCCATCGAAGGGGATTTAGAAACCACCATCTCAGCTTGCTCTGCAAATGCGGTGAAGTCTCTTGGTTTATTAGATTCAACCAAATCGACCTTATTTAAGGTTCGGGGAAATTCACCATCAAGGTGTTGTTGGGCAAGATCAGTGGGTTGAGCACAGCCAAATAAGAAAGAGGCAGCAACAAGGGGAAGCCATTTTTTAATCACAAGAGTCATCCTAAATATTCTATGCATCGAGGATGACAAAAACGATCAGATAACACAATCTTAGATTGTAAATGTTTACAGTAAGATAACCTATCGAACTGAGTTATCGATATAACCTTTGAGGCGAAAGACTGGATTATAGTGATTATCCGATACAAGCATCATTTCTGTTTTATCAGAATTCGTTAGGCGAAAGTGATACGTTTTATTACCTGCCTTATATTCGAAGTACTTGCCATCAAAATCAAAATGAGTCGACACAACAGAGCCTCGTACTGACACACCATTTTCACTCAGCACAAACTCGTCCGCAGCATAACGAGCGACAGCTTGCTCGACCCAAGTTCCATATATTTGACTATTAGGTGTTATCGCATCTTGCACTCTATAAAACACATCGGCGAACAAGGAAGCGACGGCAAACGAACCCACCAAAGCTAAAACCATTAAACTGCGTTCAATGAGCTTACGTCTCAATTTAGGTTTGTTGCGCTGCTCTGCTCCACTGTAGAGACCTTTTGCGAGCTCATCAATCTTACTCTTTCTTACTGGATTTTTTTGCATTCGTTTACGACTCATAAGGATGCTGTACGCATTGTACACTGAGACAGTTTATAAAACGAAGCCTAGATGAGAATAGTTTGCGCTTCATTCCAAAAAGTTGTTGTTCAGATTTGAATTTAAATGCTAAATTATCGAATAAATAAACAAGGAAGACTTATTCTGTGAAATTAAGAAGTACAGCGCTAGTCAAAGGCTTTAGGCAATCGACCCCTTATGTAAATGCTCACCGTGGTAAAACCATGGTGATTATGTTGGGAGGTGAAGCCGTTGCCGATAGAAACTTTGGCAATATTATTAGTGATATAGCCCTGCTTCATAGCCTTGGGGTTAAGATTGTTCTCGTTCATGGGGCAAGACCACAGATCAACCAACTGTTAGAGAAGCAAGACTGCCATACGCCTTACCATAAAAATATTAGAGTCACAGATGAATATTCTTTAGGTGTTGCAATGCAGGCGGCTGGACAACTGCAACTTGCGATCACCGCTCGCCTTTCAATGAGTTTGAACAACACTCCAATGGCGGGCACTCAACTGAACGTCATGAGCGGTAACTTTATTACCGCTCAACCCTTAGGCGTCGATGATGGCACAGATTACTGCCACAGCGGACGCATTCGTCGAATAGACATCGAAGGGATCAATCGCACCCTTGACCAAGGTTCCATCGTCCTTCTTGGGCCTATTGCCAGTTCAGTCACTGGCGAAAGCTTTAACCTGCTTTCGGAAGAGGTCGCGACACAAGTTGCTATCCGTTTGAAAGCCGACAAACTGATTGGCTTTTGTTCTGAGCAAGGGGTGACTGATCAAAACGGTAATGTACTCGCCGAACTCTTCCCTAAAGACGCCAAGCAAATTCTTGAACGCTTAACGGAATCCCAGAACCCCGCCGAAGACATGAGCACCGGAACACTGCGCTTCTTGAAAGGAGCGATCTCCGCTTGCCGAGCAGGCGTGCCTCGTTGTCACTTGATCAGCTACAAAGTCGATGGCGCATTGATCCAAGAGCTATTCTCTTTTGATGGTATTGGAACCCAAGTGGTCATGGCGAGTGCCGAACAAGTCAGACAAGCTCAGATTGATGACATCGGTGGTATCTTTGACCTCATTCGCCCTCTTGAAGAACAAGGCATTCTTGTTCGTCGCTCAAGAGAGCAGTTAGAACAAGAAGTCCATCGTTTTACTATCATCGAAAAAGACGGTCTGATCATTGGTTGCGCTGCGCTGTACGCTTATCCAGAAGATCACATGGCAGAGATGGCCTGCGTGGCAATTCACCCTGACTACCGAGATGGAAACCGTGGGCAGTTACTGCTTGATTACATGCGTCATCAGTCCAAATCTCGTGATATCGACCAAATCTTTGTTCTTACCACACACAGCCTTCATTGGTTCCGTGAACAGGGTTTTTATGAGATTACTGTTGATGAATTACCAATGGAAAAGCAAGGTCTGTACAACTATCAAAGGAATTCCAAGATCTTAGCGTTAAATGTGTAAATTAAATTTGGAGTAAAATCTCACTTTTATGAGGAATTCATTGCAAATGTAATCGTTTCTCATGTGATATTTATTAAATATGCACTTTCATTCACAGCTATAATTGTATAGAATTTGCACGCTTTATGAATATCGACAAGCGTTTTTATTGGAATGCCGCCGAATGTTTAACCTATGACATTTAGGTGGTCACTGCACGGATTGCTATACCCGTTAACGATCAGCATGCTAGTAGTCAGTCTGCTCGTTAATATAAACAGCAAAAGAGCAACATTGATATGAGAACCATTGTTTGTAACTCGCTGCAAAGTTTTTGGGATATGGCTGATAACCAATTCTTAGAAGGGTTAGACGTACACTGCGTGTTCCCTGTGAGCGAAAATCTAAAAGAGTTTATTTTGAATTGCCAACCAAAATACAAGATAAACCATATATCGTTTACTCGAGCGTTTTTGGGTACTGATTCCTGATAGCGTTCAGAGCAACCACGGATGGTTGCTTTGTGTATACGATTTACCCTGCTATTTCGTAGTTTTACTTCCAGCAACACCTCCACTAAAACCACTGACCGTCAGTTAGTTAATCGACTTCCTAAACCACTCACTCGCTCTGTTTTCACCTTAATCCCACGCTTCAACACATTTGTGTCGCTGAGCATCATCAGTCGTTTCTTAGCACGTGTAATACCGGTATAGATAAGCTCTCGCGTTAAAATAGGGCTGAAGTCTGGCGGTAAGATCATTAAGGTCAGATCAAACTCACTGCCTTGAGATTTGTGTATCGTCATCGCATAAGCGGTCTCATGATCGGGGACTCTGCTTGGAAGCACGGCTTTCACACTGCCATCGGGCAACTCAAAATACACCTTCAGTCTAGGTGTGGAATTCGCACTATTTGACTCTAAAGTCGTTGAATCGGCTTCGAGCATACAGATACCAATATCACCATTGTACAAACCTAAACCATGATCATTACGCGTCACCATGACTGGTCGCCCGTGATACCACAGTTCATCATTATGAGGGCTCACCAAACGTCTTGCGGCAAGCGCCCTTTCGATTCTGTGGTTGAGGCCTTTAACACCAAAATCCCCTTCACGAATAGAACACAGTAATCGACACTGGCTAAACAAATCGAGAACCGATTTCGCTCTCGCTTCTTGAGTTTCTAGCTCTTCCAATGGCACATTCATTCGGTTCAGATACGCACCATATTCATTGACTAAAGTACGTAGCATCAAATTATAGCTGTCACTCGACAGGGGATGATTTTCGATATCCTCAAACCCTTTGCCGAACACTTGATCTACTTGATTTGCAGAGCCGTTATTGATCGCCTTTGCCAACTGCCCGATACCTGAACGTGCATCAAAACGGTAACTCTTCTGCAGCATACACAAGCTATCTGCAATCGCAGGAGGGTTAATCGATCCTGTTTTGACTTGTCTTGGTTTAGCTATCGCATCAAAGCCTGTCATTTCAGCAATCAAGTTACCTTGCGCTGTGCTGTAGCCTGTAGAGTTAAACGAGCAGATATCACCCAACACAGCACCTGCCTCTACTGAAGCGAGCTGGTCTTTATCACCAAGCAGAATCAACCTTGCGTGTTCAGGGAGTGCATCCACCAGCTTATACATCATGGATAAGTCGACCATCGATGCTTCATCCACTACCAAGATATCAAGGTGAAGTGGATTACGTCGGTTATGTCTAAATTCCGCTCGATTAGGAATCGCGCCGAGTAACCTATGTAAAGTACTGGATTCAGTCGGTATGTTGGCCTTTACCTCAGGTGCTAATGGCAGCTGCTCAATCGCTTTACCAATCGACTCAGTTAAACGTGCTGCCGCTTTACCTGTCGGTGCCACTAGCTTGATCGTCGGTGTTTTACCTTGGCTTAGCGATTGCTCGACCATAGCCGAAAGTAACTTAGTTACCGTGGTCGTTTTACCGGTGCCCGGTCCGCCAGAAATAACAGCAAAACGTCGACTTAACGCCACCGCTGCCGCGACCTTTTGCCAATTCAAACAGACAGATAACGGCACGAGGCTATCCAGCGCATCTAAATCTGTCACTTGCTTGGCTTGAACAATCACTTGGTCTATCGCACCCCAATCCAAAACATGTTCGTCGACAATATCTAGATGGTCACACACCAGTTGTTGGCGTAATACCTGAGACGTTTGTTGGTTTGCTTCAGCCTTGGCTAAGGCATTAAACAGAAAATGGTAACTGCGTGCGAATAACTGATTCAACGTTTCGGTTAGCGCTTTTTTCTGCTCAGAGTTGAACTCTACTGGCTTACTTAAACGGTTTAAGGTCTCAGCCAACACAACTTCGTAGTTCCAATAACGCTGTAAGTAGACACGCTGTCCATCAAACATCAGCGGCTTAACACAATCATTGGTCGTACCCACTAAGTTAGATGATTGCAGAACAGTAGCCCAATCAATACCTAGCAATTTTTGGTTCAGTTGCAGTGCCGTCTCACCATACAAACCAAGTAACTGAGCAAGATCCGCCGTTTGCTCATGGCCTGCCGTATGCTGCTGTATAAGCTGAGTACAAATATGCCCCTTGCCCAACTCATGGCTCACCAACCCAGCGAGAAAACCGATCTCTTGAGAGTGACTCGTCGCTTGCTGCGCAATAAAACGGGCAAATTGATAATCCAACTGACGAATCGAGCCCTTATCCGCAAGGAACTTGAGTACATCCATGAGCTGCTCAGGGATAAGTGAAACTGGCTTTACAGAATTCGCTGTTTCTATGCTGGTATTAGTGGTCGTCGTTGTCATTATAGAAGCCCCATCTGTCCAGTTTCATCGTCATTCAATTGCGCTGAACGTCTGTCTATCACTTTACCGTCAATCAATTGATCCATTTCATCGAGCAAAGCCAATGTAGGTTTCGCCGAGAAAATACCTTGTTGAGATTGGCCGTCCATTCCTCTTAAAAACAAGTAATAAACGCCACCGAAATGTTGTTCATAACTGTAATCCGCAACACGGCTGCGTAAGAAGCGATGTAATGCCAACGCATAGATTTGATATTGCAGATCGTAGCGGTGGTCTGCCATCGCCGATTTTAATGCTTCTCCATGGTAGACGGCAACGTCATCACCTAAATGGTTCGATTTCCAGTCGAGCACATAGTATTTACCTTGGTGCTCGAACACCAAATCGATGAAGCCTTTCAACATGCCTTGCACGGTTTGGAAACCTAGGTCGCCCGCTTTAGCCGACAACGGGTCATGATATTGAATGGTTTGATTCAATTCCGATGCGGCAAGCACTTCGATCGGTAGTAAGAATTCCATCTCAACTAAGCGTTGCGTTGAGTCTTTCTCGCTTAGCTTTAAGTTCTTACCATCCAGCGCGGTGTTCAGCACCGTATCGACCAGTTGTTGAAGCACAGGTAACCACTCTAGTTCGTATTGCTCTGACTCTAATAGGTGAGTGATTACTTGCGTGTTATGTTCGCTGGTTGCTGGCTCGGTAAATTCAACATCCTCAAACAAGGTATGTAAGAAGGTACCTGGACGAGCGCCACGAGGGAAGGTGAATATAGAACGTTCAGGTTCAATCAATTCCGACTCGTCTTGTTCATCAGCCGAGTCAATATCGAAACCAGACACCTCAATAGTCGCGTCATGACTTGAGCCGTGACTGCCTTGTTTTACAAGCCCCGAGTAACTGGTGATTCGCCAAGCTCGGTCAATTGAAGCTTTAAGTTCACTTGCATGTAAGTCTTCACTCACTTGCTCTGTCTGTACAAAAACGTGCTCGTGAGCAGTCGGAGTTTCAGACAGTAATACGCTTGAATTCTTACCCTCAATCGCTGACAAAGCTTGATTCAACTCAGCAATACCTTGCTCTTGTCCGTTTTGAACCAAGTAGCCCATGGCACTCAAATGAACGCCGGTCGGCTCTTTGGTTGAACGCCCTTTACGTAGCGGTGCCATGCCAATGAAACATCCATAAACCGCACGAGTAAGCGCCACATAAATCAAACGTAAGTCTTCCGCCAATCGCTCTTTATCGGCTTGCGCTAAGGCACTATCACTGCCCGTAATATCAAGCACTGTAGTATCTGAGTCGTGATCGTAGAACTTACCTTCACTCGCTTCACGATAACTCGCCACGAACGGCAGGAATACTAGGTCATATTCCAAACCTTTCGATTTATGAATAGTGACGATTTGAACTAAGTTTCTCTCTGATTCAAGGCGTTGAATGTCATCTTCACTGCCACCTAAACCATTTTGCGCATCTGATATCGCTTCTGCTAGCCAACGTAACAAACCATAGTCGCTGTCGAGCTCCTGCCTAGCTTGTTGCAACAGTTCGCCAATGTGCATCAAATCAGTGAGTGAGCGCTCACCATTTTCTTCTTCCAGTAAGCGTTCCGCGAGATGTCGTTTACTGATCACGCTGCGAAGCATTGGTAATACGCCACGTTGCAGCCACAACTTACGATATTCTCTAAACTCGTTAACGACGTTTTCCCACACCACTTCATCGTTGTTGAGTTCATCCAATGATGCGGCATCCAGAGCAAACAATTCCGACGCTAAACTGGCACGTAATGCTCGGTCATTTTCAGGTGTCAGCACCGCCTGCAACAAACGTTGAATATCTTGTGCAACCAAGCTGGTGAACACGCTATCTCGGTTAGACAAATACACACTCGCAATGCCTTGTTCCGACAACGCGTTCTTAATCAGGCGACCTTCACTACCGGTTCGAACCAAGACAGCAATATCACCCGCATTCACGGCATGTTGTTTTTTGCCGTTATCAAAATAGGCTTGTTGGTTTTGAGAAGCGGTCAGAATGGTTTGAATTTGACTCGCTGTCGCCTCGGCCATGGCTTTGTGATATTCGCCTTTCGGTAAGGGCTTATCTTCCGCTTCTTGTAGCCAAAAGGTCAGTGCATGCTGGGTTTCTCCGTTCATCACCCATTGGCGTTTGTCAGCCGATGGACTGGCTGCGACGGGCAAAAATGGAATGTCTTGGTCGTAGATAAACGGGCTATCCGAATTCATAAACACTTGGTTTACCGCGCTGACCATATCAGCACTCGAACGCCAGTTAGTGCCTAACGTATAGTGAGCACTAACTTGGTTTCTCGCCTTGATATAGGTAAAGATATCTGCGCCACGGAAGCCATAAATAGCCTGCTTTGGGTCACCGATCATAAACAAGCCGCACTGCGGATTATCGAGATAGATTCGGCTAAAAATACTGTATTGCAGCGGATCGGTATCTTGGAATTCATCAATCATCGCCACTGGGTATAAGGTGCGGATTCTCTCCACCAGCAGTGATTGCTCATCCACATCAATCGACGCGGATAACTGGGTCAGCAAATCATCAAACGATAACCACTGCTTCTGCTGTTTAGCCTTAGCTAACATGGTTCGACAATGAGTAATCGCATGCGCCAGCAATGGAGCTTTTAGATTTGCAGGAGAGTTTAAGAAATTCTCAATAGCCTCAAACACAGCGTGCTGTGGAGCAGTGCCTTTCGGTGTTTTTTCAATCAGAGTAGCTTGAGAGAACTTCTCTAATTTATCTGGGAACTGGTAATCATGGGTGTCGCTCTGCGCCCATGCTGTTACCGCTTCTAACCAAGTCGGCAAAGACTTCTTGGTGTAGCTGCGCTTGTTCACATCTGAACCTGAAATCAAAGCCAAAAAGTCCGCTTCAGATTCACACCACAACGCCTTAAGTTGCTTCACTTTATCTAGGTTTTGATTGTGCAGAGTTTGCAAGTCACCCGACATTGCTTCCACAGTTAGCTTTAGTGGAGAACCCGTCAGGTAGCGATTTACGTCAGCCAATAACGAAGCGGGAGAGCCCCAAATATTTCGCACTTCACCCGCCAGTTGAATTGGCAGCGGGTAAAACTGCTTACGCCAATAGTCGGCGACCACTTGTGCTTTTAGGTGGCTTTCATCGGTCACAAATTCATTATCAAAACGGCTTCCTGACTCGAAGGCATTTTGAGTCAACATACGCTGACAGAAACCGTGAATGGTGTATACCGCCGCCTCATCCATTTGTCTTTCAGCGTTAAGCAAAGTTTTCGCAGCACCAGCATGATCATCAATGGCTTGTAACAAAGGAGCAATCACTGGATCGTCACTTTGCCCACGTGCAAACGCGATACGTGCATCATGGATTCGAGCACGGATACGATCTCGCAGCTCTGCCGTTGCCGCTTCAGTAAAGGTCACCACCAAGATTTGGTCTACGGTTAACGGCTCATGGTGTCGAGTGGCTTCAGTCAGGTCGCCTTGTGGAGCGGCCGTGCCGTGCCCGAGCAGTAGGCGCAAGTACAAGCCAGCGATGGTAAATGTTTTACCCGTACCCGCTGATGCTTCAATTAAACGCGCGCCATGAAGTGGAAACGTCATGGTATCGAG
>NZ_JBFRSN010000681.1:0-435 GCF_041473595.1 Vibrio sp. 10N.222.46.A1 | reverse complement strand
CTTGGTGGCGCGGTTAAAGCTGCGTTAACTAACTAAAAGAGACATTAATGACTGCTATAACAATAAGTGATCAAGAGTATCGCGATTTCAGCCGTTTCTTAGAATCTCAATGTGGCATTGTATTAGGTGACAGTAAGCAGTATTTAGTGCGCAGTCGTTTAAGCCCATTAGTAACGAAGTTTAATGTTGCTTCATTGTCTGATTTGCTAAGAGATGTAGTGACAGGTCGAAACCGTGAGTTGAGAGTGGCGGCAGTGGATGCTATGACGACTAACGAGACACTTTGGTTCCGAGATACTTATCCGTTTGCTGTACTAGCGGATAAACTTCTACCGGAAATAGCGGCAAATAAACGTCCTATCAAGATTTGGTCTGCGGCAAGCTCTTCAGGTCAAGAACCATACTCAATGGCTATGACGATACTTGAGACCCAAG
>NZ_JBFRSN010000680.1:0-3040 GCF_041473595.1 Vibrio sp. 10N.222.46.A1 | reverse complement strand
GGATGATATCCCTAAAGATTACGAAGTCCCAGATGCTTATCTTGATGAGTCTGTCGCTATCATGCTGGATATGATAAAAAAATAGACGCTAACGTGCCTTGTTAAAGGTGGGATTTTTAAAAAAGCGAGCTTAGGCTCGCTTTTTTTCTATCTGCGATTTGACAAAAATCGAGGCCATTTCTCGTCTATTAATGCTTGAGTATATTCTTAATAACGCATTTTTAAAGGGTGTTTTTGCGAGTGATCATGTCGCGTAGCACTTCGTATTTAAAATTCAGTTACTTCGCATTTAAAATTTAGTGACTTAGATCAAATTTTTTCGCTTTCTATTCATTACGTGCCTAAGCTTAAAGAAAACGAGGGGGCGCGTATGAAATGGATTCTACTATTTTTATCTTGTTTAAGTTTTGTTGCTTTTGGGAGTGAGGTCGCTTCAAGCGAGCAGCAATCAAAAAGTGACAGCAATCTATCTCATTTTGACCTTCCTTTACTGCTTGGTGATTGGTATTTGATGAACCCAGATCCTGAACAAGGTACTGAAAATTTTAGAGCGATAAAGCTAACCCTTGATTCAAATTATTCATTCTCCATTGATATTCAAAAGAAAGACTACAGTGTCGACCATTGGGAAGGCTTGTATAACGCCAATGAAGATACCATTATTTTGGGTTTAAACACCTCTGAACCTCAAGTTTACGCCTATAGCAGTAACCATAATATGTTGAACCTCAACGGTGTTATGTTCACCAAGGCTTTACCAAATGCATTGGCGGGAATATGGTCAAGCGCCGAATTGTCCGGAAGCGACTTGCGCGCGAGTAATATTCAAAAAATGGATTTAGTGCTTCAACCTGACTTTGTATTTATGTTCAGAGTGTCCGATGAAGTGGGGAGTGAAGTTGTTCGTCGAGGGGTGTATTACACAGAAGGCGATCAATTGGTGCTTCTGTATGAAAATGGCGAGCATGGTACTCGTTACACATTAAACAGCGACGTCTTGACGCTTCAAGGTGAAGAAGGCGACATGTTTGCAGTACTCAATCGTATTCGATAATGATGAGTTGGATGCGCAAAGTCAGGCTTGTTGATAATATGGATCATAGTTCATTTATTAGCCGTTCCTTCCTGATTTGGTTGATAAAATAGCAAAACATGGAGGCGTTTTACTACAATGCCTCCTTTTTTCAATATTCCCCTTGTGTTCTTGGCGCTCAACCTTTAGATATATACAGTTAAAATACAATTACGTATAACGATCAAAAGGAACCCGTCATGGCACATACACCTCAAGCCAAGTATCGTAAAGATTATCAATCACCATCTCACACTATTTCTCAAATCGATCTTACTTTCGATTTGTACGATTCAGCGTCCATCATTACGGCGGTGTCTAGTGTTAAGCAAGAGAAAGATAGTTCGACCTTAGTACTTGATGGTGAAGGTTTGACGTTGGTTTCTGTTTTAGTTGAGGGTCAAGAGTGGACGCAATTCGAGCAATCTGAAACTCAACTGACACTGAGCGGACTACCGAAAGATTTCACACTCACGATCGTGACGAAAGTAAATCCTGAAGGGAATAGTGCACTTGAAGGTTTGTATAAGTCGGGTGGCGCATTCTGTACTCAGTGTGAAGCTGAAGGTTTCCGTCGTATTACTTACTACATGGACCGCCCTGATGTATTGGCAAAATTCACCACAACGGTAATCGCAGACAAAGCAGAAAATCCATTCTTACTTAGTAATGGTAACCGTATAGATGAAGGTGATGCTGAAAATGGTCGTCACTGGGTTAAGTGGCAAGACCCACATCCAAAACCTGCTTACTTGTTTGCTCTTGTTGCCGGTGACTTTGATGTACTTCGTGACGCTTACACCACACAATCAGGCCGCAAAGTTGACCTAGAAATCTTTGTCGACAAAGGCAATCTAGACCGCGCAAACCACGCGATGGTTTCTTTGATTAACTCAATGAAGTGGGACGAAGAGCGTTTCAATCTTGAGTATGACTTAGACATCTACATGATCGTAGCTGTTGATTTCTTCAACATGGGCGCGATGGAAAACAAAGGTCTGAACGTATTTAACTCTAAGTTTGTTTTAGCGAACGACCAAACAGCAACCGACACCGACTACCTAGGCATCGAAGCGGTAATCGGTCATGAATATTTCCATAACTGGACCGGTAACCGAGTGACATGTCGCGATTGGTTCCAACTAAGCTTGAAAGAAGGCTTAACCGTATTCCGTGACCAAGAGTTCTCATCTGATCTTGGTTCTCGCGCAGTAAACCGAATCAACAATGTTCGTATTATTCGCGGGCCACAATTCGCTGAAGATGCAAGTCCAATGTCTCACCCAATTCGCCCTGAAAAAGTGATAGAAATGAACAACTTCTACACATTGACTGTATACGAAAAGGGCAGTGAAGTGATCCGAATGATCCACACATTGTTGGGTGAGGAAGGTTTCCAAAAAGGCATGAAGCTTTACTTTGAACGTCACGATGGTACCGCTGCAACTTGCGAAGATTTCGTTGCTGCAATGGAAGATGCGTCGGGCGTTGACCTGTCTCAGTTCCGTTTATGGTACAGCCAATCTGGTACGCCGACGCTTTCTGTTGAAAGTCACTACGACGCAGACAAAAAAGAGTACACGTTAACAACTCGCCAAGTAACGGCTCCAACGCATGAGCAAACGGAAAAGCAAGCTCTGCATATTCCTCTAGACATCGAGCTATACACCGCGTCGGGTGAAGTGATTGGGTTACAATGTAACGGCCAGCCAGTTCACAATGTACTTGATGTGAAAGAAGCGGTACAAACGTTCGTGTTTGAAAACGTTTCAGAGCAACCGATCCCATCGCTACTGCGTGAATTTTCTGCGCCAGTGAAACTGGAGTACGACTATTCGGATGAAGAGCTGATCTTCCTGATGGTGAATGCTCGCAATGAATTTTCGCGTTGGGATGCGGGTCAAATGCTGCTAGCGAAATACATCCGTAGCAACGTAGATAACGTTCAACAAGGTCAAAAGTTTGAAC
>NZ_JBFRSN010000679.1:0-686 GCF_041473595.1 Vibrio sp. 10N.222.46.A1 | reverse complement strand
GTGTTGATGCATTTGTTAGAATTTTATTCGAGACTCCATTGATAGGTCGTAGTATAACAAATATGGTTTTCTCCATTATATGTAAAGGAATCTTGAACCCACATATTTTTTTGAACATCATTCCCTAGGAAGTCTTTTTCTGTAACATATTTGACATCATCTAGCAGATTATTATAAACATATGAAGATATACCTATTTTTCCATCAAGTTGATCACCAATTTTCACAGATTTGTTTACTGCATTTCCAATCCACACCAAGTCCCTATTATTCGCACCTGCTATACCAACTTTTGCACATAATATTTGTCCGTCATCAACCCCAATACCAAATTCGACTGTAGAGTATTTTTCCATTTTCTTTTTTACCTCAGACTTCGGAGAAGCAAGCATCCATTTCATTTTCATGGCAGCTTTTACTGCATTACTTAAGCTTCTCTTAGTAGTTCCTTGGAAAAAGACTAGCATTCCGTCGCCATTAAAACTCCGGACTTCCCCACTATAACTTTTAGCAATAGTTACAATTGTATGAAAATAAGCTTTATGAAGTTTTGCAACAGTCGTTCGATTATGATTATTTAAAACTTTTGTTGAACCTCTCATATCGATGAACAGTGTTGTAGCTTCAAATCGTAACCCCTTATTACCAAAAGTTAAGCTTGTATTATCAATATCCGGGACATACTT
>NZ_JBFRSN010000678.1:0-758 GCF_041473595.1 Vibrio sp. 10N.222.46.A1 | reverse complement strand
AAACGATTCAGAATTGGCTTCGAGAAACAGCTCTTGAGCTTCCTCGACAGACTCCACCGCCTTTAATTTTGTAACAAAGCCATCTTCGATAAGTCTGGTCGAAATCTGAGCCAGTACCTCGATATGGTGGTCGTCGTTGTTGTCTGGTGAAGCGAGCATAAAGAACACATCCGACAACTCGCCGCCGTCTGCGCCATAATCGATGCCAGAGCGGCTGATACCTACCGCCACTGCTGGTTTAGCGACAGCAGTGCTTTTCGCGTGTGGAATCGCAATACCATCATCAAAGCCCGTATTGCCGATGGCCTCACGCTTCCAGATATCATCAAGGAACTCACTTTTATTGGAGAGCTTGCCTGCGCGGTCAAGCAGTTCGACAAGCTCTTCAAATACCGCCTGTTTAGAGTCTGCCTTTAAATCCAGACAGATAATCTCCGGCTCTATAATGTCAGTGATGTCCATGTGCTGCCTCGTCCGAGTACCAATTTAGGTAAATGAGATAAAGAGGTTAATAATATGAAAAGACTAACGAGGCAAGGCCGCTCGATATATAGGACGAAAGGTGCATTAACTGGATAATTGTAACCAAGAAGCAAGAGTGTGACGTTCACCTTTGAATTAAAAACGGGAATCCATAAACTTCCTAGATTCAGATAGTCCTATCGATCCAAGTAAACTGTCGATCTAAGCACACCGAGAATAATAATGAGAATTGTAGCGGTAACTGCGTGCCCTACAGGCATTGCGCACACCTATAT
>NZ_JBFRSN010000677.1:0-4849 GCF_041473595.1 Vibrio sp. 10N.222.46.A1 | reverse complement strand
CGCCCTTTACTGCATCGTTGAACAGGGCGAAATCGTCATCGAAGTCGGTGTCTTTTTTGCTCATCAGGTTATGAATTCTAATTAGAAACGTAATTAGCAGTATTGTAGCGCTTTTCGGAGACAATTTTGGATAAGATTTTTGTAGAAGAAGCGGTATCAGAACTACACACGCTTCAAGATGTGATTCGTTGGACTGTTAGTCGCTTTAACGCAGCGGGCCTATTTTATGGTCACGGCACTGATAACGCGTGGGATGAGGCGGTACAACTAATTTTACCTACTCTTTATCTACCGATTGATGTTCCTTCGCATGTGATGAACTCTCGTCTAACAAGTAGCGAACGTCTGCGTATTGTTGAGCGCGTAATCAAGCGTATCAATGAGCGTACACCAACGGCTTACTTAACTAATAAAGCTTGGTTCTGTGGCCTTGAGTTCTTCGTTGATGAGCGCGTTCTTGTGCCTCGCTCTCCAATTGGTGAGCTGATCGAAGCTCAATTCCAACCTTGGTTAATTGAAGAGCCAACTCGCATCATGGATATGTGTACGGGTAGTGGTTGTATTGCTATTGCTTGTGCTCATGCATTCCCTGACGCAGAAGTAGATGCGATTGATATCTCTACAGACGCACTGCAAGTTGCAGAGCAGAACGTTCAAGATCACGGCATGGAGCAGCAAGTGTTCCCAATCCGTTCAGATCTTTTCCGTGACTTGCCAAAAGAGAAATACAACCTGATCGTATCGAACCCACCTTACGTGGACGAAGAAGATATGAACAGCCTGCCAGATGAGTTTACTCACGAGCCAGAACTTGGCCTAGCAGCGGGAACTGACGGACTTAAATTGGTTCGCCGTATCTTGGCAAACGCACCAGACTACCTAACTGATGATGGTATTCTGATCTGTGAAGTGGGCAACTCAATGGTTCACATGATGGATCAGTACCCAGAGATTCCATTCACTTGGATTGAATTCTCTAA
The DNA here is from genome assembly GCF_041473595.1 of Vibrio sp. 10N.222.46.A1. NCBI lineage: Bacteria > Pseudomonadati > Pseudomonadota > Gammaproteobacteria > Vibrionales > Vibrionaceae > Vibrio > Vibrio sp. 10N.222.46.A1. The sequence goes on along the minus strand of NZ_JBFRSN010000677.1, from coordinate 3,869 downwards.
CGGTGGTCATGGCGTATTCATGATCACTCGTGAGCAGCTTGTTGCTTGCGCGGATGAGTTCTCTATCTACAAAGACTAGGTTACTGTTAGTCGTTAGCTTAGGGATTTGGCTTAGAGATTTAGCTTAGAGATTAGGCTGGAAACTTAAGGTTAGAACCTGATAAGACGTTCTATTTGAAACGTTTGAATTTAAACGCCATGCAGTAATGCATGGCGTTTTTTATTGCCGAAATTTAATGGATAAGTAAGCAACACAGAGTGAACTTGCTCAATATTTAGTTGCTTAATATGAATAGCTATCACATATTGGTGCTCAATATTTAGTCGTTTTAGTGAGTTAAGGAGAATTCGCGATGACCTTTGATACATGGATTTATTATTTGCTAGCGGTGTTGATCTTAACGGCATCACCAGGGCCAAGCTCTTTGTTGTGCATGACTAAGGGGGTGCAATCTGGCTTTAAGTTATCGATATTTACCGCCTTGGGTAGCGTGACTGCCATTACCGGAATCCTTACGTTATCTTTTACCGGTTTAGGGGTGATCATTGCTTCGTCAGAAGTGGTGTTTAATATCATTAAGTGGACGGGGGCTGCTTACCTTATTTATCTCGGTTGGAAGTCGTTACGATCGAGTCAGCAAGATTACGACAAGTTATCGAATCAACAAGCAGGCTCTCAACCAGTTAAAGAAAGCGCTGCACAGCATTATGTCAGTGGCTTTATTGTTGGTGCGAGTAACCCAAAAGCTATCCTGTTTTTTACCGCACTTTTTCCTCAGTTTATTGACCCATCGATAGCGCTATTTCCTCAATTTTTGGTGTTCGCTTTGACCTTCGTTGTGATGGAATTGTCTTGGTTACTGGTTTATGCCTACCTAGGTGCGAAATCATCAAATTGGTTGTTTGCTAAAGGTAGAGCCAAGGTTTTTAATCGTGTGACTGGTGGTGTCTTTATCGGTGCTGGGGCGCTGCTTTCTACTACAAGCAGAGCGTAATTTTCAATTTATTAAAGGCCTGAATAGTTACAGAAAATTATTCAGGCTGTAATAAAAGGTTAATATTAATGTGCTTGCTGATATCGGCATAAAGTCGATATATTGGTGTTACACCATCACATTCTCAGGAGAGATATATGCAGCATCAAGAAATGATTCAACACAGTAATTTTGGCGTAATCAGTCGTACTTGGATTTTCTCTACCCTTTCTCTTCTGGGTATTCTTGCTCTAATGTAGTCAGCTTCATGGCTCTATATTTTCAGTTTTATTATGAATATACTTTTCAAAAAGTCTTCAAAGTTAGAACTCTTACACTCGTAAATGTGGCTTTTCTCATCAGGCTAGCCACTTAACCTTCCTCTCAGTAACCTTTTCTCTGAATAATCTCTTTGTCTGATTAACCCCCTTTATCTCAATAGACTCACTGCATAACCTGATCTGAAGTTGTTATCAAACTGTGATAATCTTAAGTTATCTTTTATCTACAGTGTATCTCTCATGTCTGTCTGGGATTCTATTTCATTTAACAATCGATTTACTGCATTACCTCGATTGTTCTATACCCCAATTCAACCTACACCGCTCAGCAATGTTCAATGGCTCGCATGGAACCATAACCTTGCGAATGAACTAGGCTTTCCGTCATTTGAATGCACTTCCGAGGAGTTGCTTGAGACGTTATCAGGCAATGTTGAACCTGAGCAATTTTCGCCAGTAGCAATGAAATACGCAGGCCACCAGTTTGGCTCTTATAACCCTGATTTAGGTGATGGAAGAGGGCTGTTATTAGCTCAAGTTGTCGCGAAAAGTGGTGAAACGTTCGACTTACACCTTAAAGGTGCGGGTAAAACTCCCTATTCTCGTATGGGCGATGGTCGTGCTGTTATTCGATCAACGGTTCGTGAGTATCTATGTAGCGAAGCGATGGCGGGGCTTAATATCCCAACTACTCGCGCATTGGCGATGATGACTAGCGACACACCCGTTTATCGAGAGAAGCAAGAGTGGGGCGCATTGCTGGTGCGTGCTGCTGAGTCACACATCCGTTTCGGTCACTTTGAACATCTGTTTTATACCAATCAGTTGGCAGAACATAAATTATTGGCCGATAAAGTCATCGAATGGCACTTCCCGGAATGCCTCGATGACGACAAACCCTACGCTGCTATGTTTAATCAGGTTGTTGATCGCACTGCGGAAATGGTCGCGCTGTGGCAAGCGAATGGTTTTGCTCATGGGGTGATGAACACCGATAACATGTCGATCATAGGGCAAACCTTCGATTATGGCCCGTTCGCCTTCTTAGATGAATATGACCCTCGCTTGATCTGTAATCACTCGGATTACCAAGGTCGTTATGCTTTCAATCAACAGCCTAGAATTGGATTGTGGAACCTATCGGCACTGGCGCACTCACTTTCGCCGCTGGTGGATAAAGCCGAACTTGAGGGTGCGTTAGAACAGTACGAGCCACAAATGAATGGCTATTTCAGTCAGATGATGCGTCGTAAGTTGGGGCTGCTTTCGAAACAAGAAGGTGACAGCCGTTTGTTTGAATCTATGTTTGAGTTGATGTCGCAAAACAAAGTCGACTACCCAAGATTCTTTAGAACGTTGTCGAACCTAGATACATTGCTGCCGCAAGACGTGATTGATTTGGTTATCGACCGCGAGGCCGCAAAGCTATGGGTGGATAACTACTTGCAACGCTGCGAATTAGAAGACAGTTCAGTGGCAGATCGCTGTGAAAAGATGAGACAGGTGAACCCTAAATACATCCTCAGAAATTACCTAGCCCAGCTTGCGATAGATAAAGCTGAGCGCGGTGATAGCAGCGATATTGATGCACTAATGGTGGTGCTGGCAGACCCTTATGCGGAACATCCTGACTACGAACATCTTGCTGCCTTGCCGCCTGAGTGGGGCAAAGCAATGGAAATCAGCTGTTCCTCTTAACCTCCTATGATTCTTTGAGTCGCTAAGTACAGGTAGAGGTCACTAAGATGTGATCTTTATCTGTTTGTTCGTCTAACTTTACAAACATGTTAATAATCAAATAATCGGCCAGCCTATACACTATGTGAATAAGTTGTAAATTTAATAGGTTTGGGCGATGCCAACAAATACTCGAATTCTCGTGGTGGATGATGATCAAGAAATCTGCGAGCTGCTGGAAGAGTACCTCACAAAATCAGGTTTCGATGTCTCTTCTGTGGGAGACGGTGTTGAATTAGAAAACCACCTGCAAAACCAAGGTTATCCCGACCTGATTCTGCTCGATGTGATGCTCCCCGGTGACGACGGTTTTACCTTGTGTCAGCGAGTACGAAAGCAATCCAATGTGCCTATCATTATGCTGACAGCGGTATCGGATGAAACCGATCAGATTATCGGCTTAGAAATTGGTGCAGATGATTACATCGCGAAGCCGTTTAGTCCTCGTCAGTTAATGGCTCGAATCAAAGCGCTATTACGCCGTGTACAAGTGGTGGACGACAAGCCAAGTGATGCATTGCCAAAGCAGATTATTTTTGGTGATTGGACGCTCGATACGCTCGCGCACCGAATCTATCACAACGAAAACTCAGAAGAGATGGACTTGTCGGGCAGTGACTTTTCTTTGTTGATGTTGTTCTTAACTCGTCCTAACGAAGTTCTCGACCGTGACACCATCTCTTTCGCTACCAGAGGCCGTGAAGCGCTGCCTTTTGAACGTGGCATTGACGTACAGCTTAGCCGCCTGAGAAGCCGATTGGGCGACAGTGGTAAATATCCTCACTACATCAAAACCATGCGCGGTAATGGCTACATTCTTGCTGTGCCGGTTCAGTATGAACATTGATAATCAAGTGCTGTTAATGAACACCTTGCC
>NZ_JBFRSN010000676.1:0-2095 GCF_041473595.1 Vibrio sp. 10N.222.46.A1 | reverse complement strand
GCAGAGTGACTATCTAGTCCTTTCCCACATTTGTGGAATAACACTATTACAAATCCAAACCGAGCCTTCTAAGTCAAACAACTTCCCTACCAACTGGATTACCTTGCTAGAGCGCTCGATTCATCAAGTCCACAAACTTGGTTTCGTTCATGGTGACATTAAACCATCTAACATCGTATTGACTCCTCAAGGGCAAGTACATTTAATTGACTTCGGCTCTGTCATAAAGAACGGAACTCTGCGTTCCGAGCTACGTTTTGAAAGCTATACACCAAGGTATTCAACACCTAGTTCAGTCTTAGGCAAATTCGATGACTGGTTCGCTCTTGCAGTGATACTAGAAGAGTACTTTGACCAATTTGATAACAAAAGTAGCTCAAAACAGTCCTTCCAATACATAAGTCTACCTAGCAGGTATCACATGCTGTTAAGGAAATGTAGGAGCTAGAATAGTATTAGCCCGAGACTACACCATAGATAAAGTTATTCTTTGTTAAATAAAGGTTAACATATAAAATATCTATTCATAGAAAGGGACTCCATTATTTCCTTTTAGATTCCAAAACCAATAATTAACCCTCCAGAAATCATGCATTTCCACCAAATTCCACTACGCTTTAATAGCATAGAACATAGCAATCTGATTAAATTTTTTAGGGACGAAAAATGAATCAAATTACGACAGATAAACCCATTATTCTGGTTGTTGATGATATCCCAGACAACATCCACACCCTGTCAGGTATCCTCAATGAAGACTTTAAAATTAAAGCTGCGACGTCAGGTCAAAAAGCGTTAAAGATTGCCTCTTCACATCCAAAACCACACCTGATCCTGCTCGATATAATGATGCCAGAAATGGATGGGTATGAAGTGTGTCGCCGACTTAAAAATGATCCAGTCACCGCCAATATCCCTGTAATTTTTGTTACCGCGAAAACCGATATGGTCGATGAACAAATGGGCTTTGAGCTAGGCGCTGTTGATTACATCACTAAACCAGTTAGCCCACCTATTGTGAAAGCTCGTGTTGTCACGCAAATCTCCCTCTACGACCAAAACTTGGCACTGTCTCGCAAGGTACGACAAAGAACGGAAGCTTTGGCAATGAGTCGATTGGAGATAATCCGCAAGCTCGGCCGGGCAGCAGAGTACAAAGACAATGAAACGGGAATGCACGTTGTAAGAATGAGTTACTACTCGAAAATTCTGGCTCAGCAGTTAGACGTGCACGAAGAGTGGGTTGAGCTACTATTCCAAGCGGCGCCAATGCACGACATCGGTAAAATTGGCATCCCGGACAACATATTAGGCAAACCAGGAAAGCTGGATCCTGAAGAGTGGGCAATCATGCAAACACACGTCACCATTGGTGGGGACATCATTGGTGATAACGATTCCAAACTACTAAAACTCGCCCAAGAAATTGCGCTATATCATCATGAAAAATGGGATGGTAGCGGCTACCCTCACAAGCTATCCGGTGAAGATATCCCTCTCAGCGCGCGAATTGTAGCGATTGCCGACGTATTCGACGCATTGACTAGCGAACGCCCATACAAAAAAGCTTGGCCTATTCAAAAAGCGATTGAGCTGATTCAAGAACAAGCTGGCCATCATTTTGACCCTAACTTAGTGCCTATCTTCATAAATAAGCTCGACGAGATGTTAGCGATCAAAGACTCTTTTTCTGATGAACCAGAACACTAAGTTCGCTGGTACTTTATCAATACAGGTACTTTATGAATACTGTTTCAAGATTTGCTACTGATTCCAAAATAATCTTAATCTCTTTTCTCGTTGCGGCTGTCGTTGTGTTTTCCGTCGCAGTGGGCGCTTGGATCAATCTCAACGATCGCTTCATCGGTGTCGAACAGTACGCTTCTAGTACTCGACTATTGACCTCCCTCGATAAACTGCGTGTTTACGAGTTGTCTTTCAGTAACGACTATAACGAAAAAGTCATTGCCAACTTTAATCAAGAAGCAAAGCAAACTATAAGTTTAGCCGACGATTATGCCAATCAATATGCGGAATCACTTCCGAGCAATCTACTCACGGAATATTTGATTCAATTCAAGCAATATGTCGGGCT
>NZ_JBFRSN010000675.1:0-3788 GCF_041473595.1 Vibrio sp. 10N.222.46.A1 | reverse complement strand
GTTCATCACACAACCCATAAGATTGATACTCTGCGCATCAAGCAGCTTTTTCGCTTGCTCTAGGTGGTGACTAGAGGTTTCACCATAGGCGACAACCATCAATGTACTATCACAAGCACTCGCGACAGATTGCGCCGGAATGTTGCCTTTGTTTATGTTGAGAAGTGGTGAGGTATCAATGATGACTCTATCGTATTTGTCTAACCATTTGTTCACCACTTTTTGTAACGTTGTCGGATCTTTATAAGCCAATTGCGTTGATGCAATTTGTGGAGCAGGGACACCGATAAACGTACGATGAGACTCGACATGTTCAATTAACTGTCCCTGTTGATTGTCTTCCAACATGTTCAAATCTTTAAAAGCAGGATTGTATAAGTTGAGGTCAACATAAAGCGTAGAATGACCAGCAAGGAGAAAACGCTCGGCTAATGCAGTTGCAATAGAGGTTACCCCGTCACCTGAATGACAGGCAGTCACGCAAATCGATTTCTGTCCGTTAAGTTCAGAAGCTAGATACAGTTGTTCTACTTCTGCTTGGATTGCTGAAATAGTCATTATAAAGCTCCTATTAAGACGATCATTGTTGTTAGACGTAATATGTCTTCTAGACCTACACGAGCTTTTTCCATAAAGCTCTCACGGCGATCTGGGATGTAGATAGTGTCACCAGCGCGCAGTACTGGTAGGTTGTAAATATTGGCTGTTTTGCTGAATTCAACAAGGTCGAAGGTACGAGCTTGGCCTTGGCAACAAGACATATTCACAATGGTAATTTTCTCTACGTAAGCATTGTCGGTAGGGCCTGCCGCTTCTGCCAATATATCTAAAATGGTCATGTTGTCGTTAAACACATAGCGACCTGGGTTGTTAATCGCACCAAGCACACGAACGGTTTCTTCTTTCGGTGTATCTAACCAGTTTTTACCTTTCTCTGGGATATAAATAGTGTCACCTGTGGTTACATTTGGCAGTAACGATTCGTCACCGGTTTCGAAGTACAACGATAAATTGAGTTTGCTTACTTTAGAGTAGGTTTTATCACGGTGAGTCACACGCACGTTGTGTATATCGGCATCCTTAGTAGGCCCGTCAGCTGCAGACAAAATGTCAAGAAAGTGCATGTCTTTGGTGAAGCGGTAACGACCCGGTGCATTCACTTGTCCAAAAATGTAGATCGAAGCATCAGAGCTTTGACGTACCCATTGAGATTTATTGTCTGACGGATCTTGTGGCAAGTCGTGGACACGGACGATAGAGCCTGCACGAATTTGTGGCATCAGATCTCGTGGCGCACCATTTCTGATGAAATCATCAAGATTAAACACAACCAACTTTCTACCCGTCACGACTTCAATTTTCGATGTGTCAGCGCGTAGCGTGGGGCCGCCGACGTGTGCCAATAATCCCATGAAGTTCATTTCATCTGACCATTCTATACGACCAGGTCGATTCACCTCACCAATCACGTTAACTGCTCTGTCTGGTGCAATCTTTAACCAAGATTTCTCGTTCATGTCGGTTTTCTCAGGAACAAAGATCGCGTCACCGGCTTTAATATTCGGTGGGTTAGAGTTAGGCAAGCCTTCAGTGTAAGCCGCTAAATCGAATTTAAGTACTCGACCATCCGCTTTGATTACGCGTATTTGACGCGACTCTGCAAATCGAGTTGGGCCGCCAGCATTGGCAAGGATATCCATGAAGGTAGCGTCTCTCTTTCCTTCAAAAGCGCCAGGGGCAGCGACTTCACCCATAACGTAAACCATGTTTGCGCCGGATTTGATCTCTTCCTCTTGCTTCGGCACAAAAATCGTTGCACCTGGGCGTAAGATTGGAAGTAGGCTTTCGTCACCAGAATCCAAATAACGCTTAAGGTTGAACAGCGTAGGCGTGTTGTTTGAAATTACTCGGATTTGCTCAACACTGGCATAACGAGTAACACCGCCCGAGCGCATTAGTACGTCGACAAGATCGGTGCTCTCTTTATAAGTGAACGACCCCGGTGCATTTACTTCGCCAAATACTTTAATTGAATTGCGAGAGTCAGCACTGTCACCAGAGTTAGCAAGCTTTGCTGCATCGAACTCTTGTTCAATATTGCCTACTAATGGCGATGCTGGAACAAAAAGCGAATCCAGTGATTGCAGATTAGGTAGCGATGATTCGTCACCTGAATCAAGGAAACGTTTGTAGTTAAACTCTTTCTTGTCCGCGCCTCGCTTAAGAATCAATTTGTCCAGTTGTGCTCCTGGACGTAATCCACCGGCTGCGTAAAGCGCCATTTGGATGCTAGAACCCAATGCCAGTGTGTATTCGCCAGGCTGTTCGACATAACCCTGAACGTAAATAATGATTTGTTGTTCTTTGACGTACACCGAAGCGTTCGAAAGATCTTTATAAGCGGTAGCCAGTGATTCTAGAACGACTTTGTTAAGTTGCTCACTGTCATAACCGGCAACAAATACGGCGCCAACTTCAGGAAGGGTAATGCGGCCACGTTTATCCACTTGGAACCCTGTGTTCAACGTACTTTCACCGGGTACGTTAACTTGGATAAGGTCACCGACTTGAACCGCGTCTGAAAACTCTTCGCTCGCATTCACGACACTCGTAAAGCTTAACGATAGGGTGATGATAAAAGCGATCAATAATTTCATAATCCACCTCCCATTTTCTCGGCATTTTTAGGGGAGATAATTTCGATACTCACTCGGCGGTTAGTTAAACGCGTACCGTCTGATTCGCCTTCAAAAAGAGGGACAGTTTCACCAACAGACACGGCTTTAATTCGCTGAGCACCTAAGCCAAAAATAGTTAGGTAACGTTCGACTTGTTTAGCACGTCCAAGTGCTAAGTCATCGTTAAATTTTTCGGTACCCGTAGCATCGGCATGACCCGTAACAACAAGGTCTAGAGATTTATGTTTATTCAGTAGTGTGGTCGCCTCGGCAAGTCTTCCCATGTACTTGGGATTGACTTCGGTAGAGTTTTCCGCGAATTGGTTGTCAACATTAAGCAGGTCATACAACTGTTCGATAACCGACAATTGCATTCTAAATTGGTTTTCATTTTTTGGTGGTTCACAGCGGGCTTGTGAGGTCACATAGTCCAGTTGGACTTCAAGTTCGTTTAAGCGTTTTCTTTGAATGACTAGGTCGTTGGCCGCATCTAGAAGCAGGCCTCCTTGTAGTTCACGAGCGATACGATTTTGCTTCTCTATCGCTTGCACAACAGCAGCGGGGAAGCACCAACGGGCGCCTTCTTGAATCAAGGCATCAAGATGTAATTTGGCCAGTTGCCAATCAAAACGTAATCCGTGTTCAGGACCAAGAGGTTCGTCTGGCATGACAGGAGAAAAGTCGGAATTTTGGTAATTAATAGAGTCATAACTTTCAGCCAAACCGCCGGTGCCTTGTTCAGGGTAGCTAGTACAGCCACCTAGAACCAAAGCAGACAGAGAAAGGGCTATGTAGTTTTTCAGTATTTTCATGCCAACGTCCTATGTTTTTACTTTTTATTATTATGTTTTGTTACTTCTAGCTTAGTGGATCTTCATGAATTTGTAGGATTTTTTGAATTTACTGGGATAGCGTGGCCAATACGTAGCAAGTTCATAATTTCAAGAGGCTGGCCAGTCACATTTTCAAGTCGCATGTTGCGCTCTCGCTCAGTTAGGCGTTTGAACATGTAAACAATTGCGCCAACACCAGATGAATCTAAAAACTCAACTTGGCTAAAATCAACTTCGATTTCAGGGTGGCCATCATTTGAGATTACATCGTCAATAT
>NZ_JBFRSN010000674.1:0-3656 GCF_041473595.1 Vibrio sp. 10N.222.46.A1 | reverse complement strand
AGTAGGTTGGTTTGTTCAGCAATGTCTTTAATCACTTCTAGTACGGTATTGATCTTTTCTGAGTGCACAGAAAGGCGATTCACTTCTTCACTCGCACTCACTAAGTCAGTTGAAAGCGTATTGATTGTGTCTCTGGTGAAGGCCACATCGTTCAGGCCATCATTTGCCGTGGAGAAGCTGGTTTGTGCATTTGCTGATGCATTTTCACTATTGGTCGCAACACTTTGGATATTGCTGCCCATTTGATTTATCGCGGTCGCAATATTTTCTGTTTGTCGTTGCTGCTTGTTTAAAGCGCTTTCCACTTTTATGCCGTCGTGTTGCAACTGGTTCGAAATGTTGCCGAGCTCTTGGATCGACCCTTGTACTTGACCAACAAGTTGACGAATATCTTCTAATACGGTGTTAAATGACTTGGCAATATCCGCAATTTCATCTGAACCGCTGTCTTCCGCTTTAACGGTAAAGTCACGTTGTTGGGATACGTGCAACATGGTTGCGTTTAACGAGGCTATCTTCTTAGCGACACGCGATGAGATCCCAAAGGACAGTACGATCAGTAATCCAGTGACGGCGATTACGGAACTCACAATAAACGTAGTGATGGTTTGTTGAATCGATTCGACCTGTTGTTCTAAACGACCTTCAACGCCGGTAAATATCGAGATGATATCTTCAAACAGCATTTTCATTTCTGATTTCAGTTCGCTGACCTTTGCTGGGTTGCGTTCTATCGCGTCTACCATCAAGGAAAAATCTTTGTCGTATTGTTTTACTTCTCGATTCAGTTTGTCTAACTCTGGTACAGCAATGTCTGACTCTTCAAGTAAAACAGAGAAGCTATTCATCAACTGTTGGAAGTGTGAATACTCTTTGGCGAATTCAGGCTTGAGGGCTTTGTCGTGACTGATCAGAAACTCTAGTTCCGTTCGATTTAGTTGAAGCATCGAAACTTCAAGCGACTTCACCTTGATCAGGGTTTTCTCAAGTTTGATCAGCTTTAGGTTTGCCATTTCAGTGAATGAGACGACAACCAATAACGAAATAATGGATAAACAAGCAAGGCTAAAAAGGGAGGTTTTAATTTTCATAGGCAGGCACCAAAGCAAAACAATATGACTCAACAACGTATTTGGGAATCTCGTTTCTCTTATTTGCGTGATCAGTAGCTTACAAGCGGATAACTGGGATCTGACTCGCAACGGAAACGTTTGCTTACAGTATTTTATGGAAAGGTTATGCGCAAGTTAAATATTTATTATTTTCAATGACTATTGGTGATTGTTTTATCACTAGATGGAGTGCTGTAAATAATAACGAGAGATTGAGGTATAGTCGGACCAAAGTGATAAGGGGAAGTGGTAGTGAAAAGAGCAAGTGAAATAGCCACGAACATTCACGCTTAGTCACATGAATGCTCGTTTCTATTGTCATGTCTTCTCTTGTTGTGTCTCTTGCTCTTGTCGCTTAATTTTAGACGCTTAATTGCAGACGGGTTAGCAGCAGTCGTTTATATGTATGAGACTAACCCTGTGAGAGCCGTTTTTTAGTATTAGCTTTCCGTCGGCATCCAAACCTGTTTAGACGTGACTTTGTGGTCTTTAAAGGTCAGTTCTTCAACCTTGTCTCCGTTAGTATTCCAGCGAGTGAGTTTCCCGTTTGCGACTTCGCCTTCATCAAATTTCGCTTGGCTGGCTTTATTGCCATTAGGGTAGTAGTCCGTTACCAATCCATCTTTTTGCCCGTCACTGAATTCGGCTGTTAGGCTTTGTTCGCCATTGGGATACCAGCGAGAGGCAACACCCGACAGCTCATTGTCTTTATAGTTGAGCTCCGCTTTTTTCTGTCCGTTTGGATACCAGGTCTCGGCCTTACCTTGCAGCTCACCTTTAACGTAATTCACTTTAGAAGCAACTTGGCCATTTGGGTACCAGTTGGTTTCTAACCCAAGTTCTAGGCCATCGGCAAATTGAGCTTGGGTCGCGACTTGGCCGTTATCGAACTGCTCTTCAAATTGACCAGTAAAGGGTTTTGAGTGGTTTACTTGATAAGCCACACCTTTGCGCATTTGTAAGTAGTCAACAGCATCATCGCTGGTGGCTGCATAGCTCATAGAAGATACCGTACTAAGAGCAATTAAGATTGGAACGTATTTCTTCATAATGACACCTTTTTAATGGACGAGGGGAAAGTGTAACGGGTGTGTTAAAAGCATTTCACTTCCGAGAACCACTGTCAGTATCTAATAGTGGTTTTCAAGTTTTCATTATTGGCTACCTAATATAGGGAACTTTTAAAAGTAAATTTTCAATTTTATTTGTACTACAAATGTGTTCGTCTGATTCATTTTTATAAATTATATCTAACGATATTTTTGCTGTTCTTCTTTGAGCTTTGATCGTGACGAGTAATGGTTTTTGTCGATAATTCTTCGTTTTTTAGAGGGTTTATTCATGTTTTTTAGGGGTTTTTGTCGAAATATAGTACGGATGGCTGCACTCACTTGAGGAATTATGCTCGTAGGTGGTGCAACTTTGAACTCGATCACTTGTATGATTAATTGAGTGTCAGACTGTAAGATCACTGTCACGCATTTGGATTATTGTAGTACAAATATGCTTGCCATCTATCTATAGTGACCTCAACAAAAAACATAAATAAAGGTCTCAAGATGGAACTCAATACCCTGATAGTTGGCATCTACTTCCTATTCTTAATTGCAATAGGGTGGATGTTCCGAACGTTTACAAGTACGACGAGTGATTACTTCCGTGGGGGAGGTAATATGTTGTGGTGGATGGTAGGTGCAACCGCATTTATGACCCAGTTCAGTGCGTGGACATTTACTGGTGCAGCAGGTAAAGCCTTTACCGATGGTTTTGCCGTAGCGATTATCTTTATCGCGAACGCATTCGGTTACCTAATGAACTACCTTTACTTCGCTCCGAAGTTCCGCCAACTGCGCGTTGTGACGGTTATTGAAGCGATTCGTATGCGTTTTGGTAAGGTGAATGAGCAAGTGTTTACTTGGTCTGGCATGCCAAACAGCGTTATCTCCGCAGGTATCTGGTTGAACGGCCTTGCGATCATCGCATCAGGTATCTTCGGCTTTGATATGACGACGACGATTGTCCTAACGGGTCTGGTTGTACTGGTGATGTCAGTAACGGGCGGCTCTTGGGCGGTAATCGCATCTGACTTTATGCAGATGGTTATCATCATGGCAGTGACCGTAACGTGTGCTGTAGTAGCGGTCTACCACGGTGGCGGTGTCACGCAAATCATCAATGATTTCCCAACCGATTCATTTATTACGGGTGATAACCTTAACTACCTAAGCATTTTCAGCATCTGGGCGGTGTTCATCTTCTTGAAGCAGTTCAGTATCACCAATAACATGCTGAACTCTTACCGTTACCTTGCAGCGAAAGACTCAAACAACGCACGTAAAGCAGCACTGCTTGCTTGTGTACTAATGACACTGGGTCCAATCATTTGGTTCATGCCTTCATGGTTCATGGCAGGTCAAGGTGTTGATTTAGCCGCTGCTTACCCAGAAGCTGGCAGCAAAGCCGCTGACTTCGCTTACCTTTACTTTGTTCAAGAGTACATGCCGGTTGGTATGGTTGGCCTTCTGATTGCCGCGATGTTTGCAG
>NZ_JBFRSN010000673.1:0-1311 GCF_041473595.1 Vibrio sp. 10N.222.46.A1 | reverse complement strand
AGCCGAAGTTACCACTCTGGATTTTAGCAATCTACAAGAAGTAACCGACCTCGATTATGGTCGCGAGTCGCGCAATATCGGGTGTAGCAATAAAACGTGCGGCGAGAAAGGGCACAAAAAACAAGCTTCGATTTTAATGGCACAGCCTAATCAGCTAGGCGCGATTCGAGGGTTCCGTAAATGACCTTTTTGTTGACGCTATTGGGGTTTGTCGGAGTCGTTACACTGATGGCGATAGGCGTGATTTTTTCGCGCAAGCCAATCAAAGGCAGTTGTGGAGGACTCGCACAGTTAGACATTGAGCGCGAATGCAATTGCAAGGATGTGTGTGAAGGGCAAAGCCGAAAGTTGTATCAGATCTCTGAGCCATCAAGCTAAGTATCGAGAATTCACTGTCGTTGAGCTAGCTAACGTTGGGCTAGTTCGCGAGTTAAGCGCTTTGAATCACCAACGCGTGACCGTTGACGATGCACTTGGCGACTTTGGCTCGTGCACGCTTGATGATGTTGCCGAACGTTTGGCGAGACACCTGCATTTGTTCAGCGGCTTCAAGTTGGCTCAATCCTTCTTGATCAGCTAAGCGTAAGGCTTCTAACTCTTCTAATAGCAATTCTTCTTTATGAAGCTCGTCCATAGGAACGCCATTAGGCTTAAAACAAGAGTAAGCCGCTCGGGTGCATAACTGGCGATGTTTTTTTGGTCGAGCCATATCAATCTCTAGGTATTTAAGGTTAAAAGGTAAGTATGAAGGTTTTTATTCCACACAACCATCGGCGTTGCCAAGTGTGCAGCCAAGGTTTTTTCGCAGACAGCCCCATTTGTTTTGAAGCCGTTGGCGAGCGCGAGACTTTAGTCAATCATAAAGCCTTGGCCAATCATGAAGCTTCAATTAAGAGTGAAGCTTTAGCTAAATATAAAACCAGGGCCAAGATTGTACCAACAGATAAAGCTGAGGGCTACGATGGCATTATGCAGGGTGGCATTGTCACCGCGTTACATGACAGTGCGATGTTGCATTGTTTGTTCCAAAATAACATCACTGCAATGACGGTGAGTTTGTCGTCTCGCTTTCACCATCCAATCGCCATTGGTCAGGAACTCGAAATTTGCGCTCAATGGGTGAAAAGCAGACGTAATCTTTATTTCCTCGAAAGCCAAATTACGCAGTGTGGGAAGTTATGTTCGTCGGCAAAGAGTCAGTTCATGTCAGCCCCGCCTAGATTTGATCTGAACTAGAAGCTTTGTTCTTTTTGAAGTATTTGAACGCTGTCCAGACGGCATAAGCCGAAACACCTACGATCAACGCTGAGC
>NZ_JBFRSN010000672.1:0-1150 GCF_041473595.1 Vibrio sp. 10N.222.46.A1 | reverse complement strand
GTTACGTACTAGGCTCGTTACCACTTCTTCTGCTGTTGGGCTAAGAACAAATGGACGAGAATGACGGTCTGTGAAACGAAGTAGCTCAGGACCCATCTTTTCAGAACGGCCAGTCTCTTCCCAAAGCTCAAACGGTTGAACTACGGGCATCAAGATTTCAACGGCACCTGCATTATCGATCTCTTGGCGAACGATATTTTCGACTTTACGCAGTACACGTAGACCAGTAGGTAGCCAAGTATATAAACCTGAAGCTAGCTTACGGATCATACCTGCACGTAGCATCAGCTGGTGGCTGATAACTTCTGCGTCGTTTGGAGTCTCTTTCAGAGTAGAAAGAAGGTAGTTACTGGTACGCATTCTATGGTATCCGTTTCATCATTGATAAAAGAAAACTTGCTGTCGTTCGTAACCACAGCAAATCTGATATAGCCGCATATAATATCAGCCTATTTGGGATCTCAAAAGCGTTCAATGTCAGTTACATTGATGAAAAGCGTTTCAACCACGAATTTCACGTTAAGATCGAACAAATTTACCGCATATTCCTTATTGTCAGGCTTACCTTTCTTATAGGCAGGGCGAGGATCTTGGCCTAATACTTCTTTGATCACCTGAATGATATGGCGTGCTTGTGGGTGGTTTGCGAGCTTACTTTGGGCTTGCTGCGAGAAGTTCACATCTAGCACTTCAGGTTCATCGGCGGCAAACCCTCCTAGTGCATCGGGAATTGAATCCGAGTAGGGGATATAAGGTTTGATGTCGATGATCGGTGTGCCGTCAACGAGATCAACACTGCCCAAGTCCAACCAAGTTTGTCCCTTTTCTTGAGATACACCTTTGAGCTCAACCGCGGACATACCCACTCCATTCGGTCTGAATGTGGCACGAGACGCGAATACACCAATACGTTCGTTCCCGCCAAGGCGAGGTGGCCTCACGGTTGGTTTCCATCCTGCTTCAAGGTTCTTATCGAACAAAAACAACAACCACACATGACTAAATTGTTCAATATCACGAACAGACTCAAGGCAGTTCGCTGCTTCAACTAGCCTGACTCTTGAGGTAGAAGTGGGTACTAACCTAGGCTGTCTTGGCACAGCGAACTTCTCTTTATAAGGAGACTCAATAAAGCCAACAGGTTCAATGG
>NZ_JBFRSN010000671.1:0-1270 GCF_041473595.1 Vibrio sp. 10N.222.46.A1 | reverse complement strand
CCGCAATCATAGGGGCAAGAGAATCTAACTGCTGACGATGCTCTTGGCCTTCTTTTTTGATAGCCGTTAGTTCTAGGTTTTCCCTATCTTTTTGAGCAACCAAATTTGCAATGTCTTGCGACTGTTCAATCGAATGGTCTGTTGAACCACACAGTGGGCATTCAGATCCAGATTCTAGAGCTGCACGGTATTTCGCCAATTCGCCTTCTTGATCAATCAAACGCGTTAATCGCTCAAGCGAAGTCTCTCTCTCTTTATATCGCTCCACCAGCACTTCACGTTCTTTCGAAAGCTTGTCGACCAACTGGATGTTAGTTTGATGTGCCTGTGTTTTCGCGTGCAGCTGTTGCTGGGCATTTAGGAAGCCACGATTGATCTCAAGTAATGAATGGGTATTGCGGTTCCAAAACTCCAACAGCTCTTTTTGCGCATTCAATACTTGCTCACTGGTGTTGCCTTGCAATGCTTCCCACTGTTGCTTTGCACTACTCTCTAGCACAGCCAATTCAGCTAAGGCCTTATCTTGCGTTGCTTTCGCGTCTTGCGCAGATTTGATGATCGTTTGCTGAGCATCAACCGCAGACAAAGCTTGCTTCGCTGAGTTCAACTGTTCTGAATGCTGGCGCTCTAAAGTACGAACTTGCTCGACCTTTGCTTGCCACTGACCTAGGTATTTTTCCAGGTGTTGGTCAGCTTGATGTGTATTTAAGTACTCAGTACTGAGTTGATCTTGTTGCTTCAGTGCATCTGTTTTTTGGACTAAAACAACCTGTTGATTGCGCTGCTGCGTATGTTGTTCGTTTAGCGTATTCGCCGCATTAACGGCCGCCGTTTGCTTATCTTTGAGTACGGCAATTTGGTTATCGAGCGGACGGACGAGATCGATGATCTTCTCTTGATCTTGTTGCTCGTTTTTCGCCTGTTGGACAATCGCACTGCTTTGCGTCAGTTTAGTTTGCGCGTCTTGCTTTTCTGCATCACGAACGGCAAGTAACTTGGTGCTGTTATCTAGGTAAGCTTGAGTAGTGTTCACCTCTTGTTCGCAACGCTTTAAATCTTTGTGCATTGGGCGCAGCTTTTCAGCCGGCTCACTGTTTGCTAAGCGCTCTAATGAAGGTTGATTACGGTCTAGTTCATCTTGAGCGGTTTTAAGATCGTGTTCACTGACCGCAATAGTTTGCTCAGCTTTAGTCACGTCTTTCCACCAGCTTAGTTGCGCTTGCCACTCTTTTAACTGCTCAGCTAATCGCTTCTGTTCGGTTTCTAACGT
>NZ_JBFRSN010000670.1:0-3344 GCF_041473595.1 Vibrio sp. 10N.222.46.A1 | reverse complement strand
GTGAAAAACCTTGCTCAAAAATGTCAAAGTCCGCATGGCAATGGGTGTCAAACAGCGGAAATTCACTTAATTCTGGTGTCATCTTCCCTACTCTCTGTTTGTTGTCCTTGAGGGTCACGGCGATAAGCCACGCAGCTGCGCTTATTTTCAGGCGTTAAGCCAAGCTCTTCGCACCACTTATCGTATTTCTTAATCCAAGCTTTTATCCAACTGAACATACTTACCTTAAGCCTCTAACCTCAAAAGACACGAATAAAAAAACGCCTATTGCAGAACAATAGACGTTTTTGTTTAACTCGAATAGAGCGCAGAGTAATTAGTGCTCGCGCGTCGCTCGGAACTGAACTTCTGGGAAACGTTCAGAAGCTAGGTTCAAATTCACCATAGTCGGTGCGATGTAAGATAGGTTATCACCACCATCTAACGCTAGGTTAGCTTGGCTCTTACGTTTGAACTCTTCTAGTTTCTTAGCGTCATCACATTCAACCCAACGTGCAGTTGCAACGTTCACACCTTCGTAAATCGCTTCAACGTTGTATTCCGCTTTCAAGCGCGCTACAACCACATCAAACTGAAGTACACCAACTGCACCAACGATCAGATCGTTATTTTGCAAAGGACGGAATACTTGAACCGCGCCCTCTTCAGAAAGCTGAACCAAGCCTTTTAGAAGTTGCTTCTGCTTCAATGGATCGCGCAGACGAATACGACGGAATAGCTCAGGCGCAAAGTTAGGAATACCTGCGAACTTCAAGCTTTCGCCTTGAGTAAAGGTATCGCCAATCTGAATTGTGCCGTGGTTATGCAGACCAATTATGTCACCCGCGTATGCTTTTTCAGCACGAGCACGGTCACCCGCCATGAAGGTTACTGCATCAGAGATACTGACGTTCTTACCAGTACGAACATGGTTCATCTTCATACCTTGGTCGTAAGTACCCGATACGATACGCATGAATGCGATACGGTCACGGTGTTTTGGATCCATGTTTGCTTGGATCTTAAATACGAAACCAGAGAACTTCTCTTCAGTCGCTTCAACATCACGCTCATTTGCTTGACGTGTTTGAGGCGCAGGAGCCCATCGAGTTAGGCCATCAAGCATATGGTCAACACCGAAGTTACCCAATGCAGTACCGAAGTAAACCGGAGTCAATTCGCCAGCAAGGAACAGTTCGTGATCAAACTCAGGACATGCGCCGATAACCAATTCAAGTTCTTCACGAACGCTGCTCGCCAGATCTTCGCCAACAGCTTCGTCTAGTTCAGGGTTATCTAGACCTTTGATGATGCGAACTTCTTGGATCTCATGGCCGTGGCCAGATTCATACAAGATCGTTTCATCACGGTGAATGTGGTAAACGCCTTTAAACTCTTTACCACAACCGATAGGCCAAGAGATTGGAGCACAAGCCATACCTAGCTCGCTTTCCACTTCATCTAGCAC
Organism: Vibrio sp. 10N.222.46.A1; assembly: GCF_041473595.1. Classification (NCBI taxonomy): domain Bacteria; kingdom Pseudomonadati; phylum Pseudomonadota; class Gammaproteobacteria; order Vibrionales; family Vibrionaceae; genus Vibrio; species Vibrio sp. 10N.222.46.A1. The sequence goes on along the minus strand of NZ_JBFRSN010000670.1, from coordinate 1,897 downwards.
TTCCATTGGGTCACGAACATCACGGTCAAGTTTGTTCATAAACGTTACGATTGGTGTATCACGTAAACGCGTTACTTCCATCAGTTTACGAGTACGATCCTCGACACCTTTTGCAGCATCGATAACCATCAAACAAGAGTCAACCGCGGTTAATGTACGGTACGTATCTTCCGAGAAATCTTCGTGTCCAGGAGTATCGAGTAGGTTGACTAGACAATCGTTGTATGGGAATTGCATTACAGACGTAGTTACCGAGATACCACGTTCTTTTTCCATCTCCATCCAGTCAGATTTAGCGTGCTGGTTAGAGCCACGGCCTTTTACGGTACCCGCTTTTTGAATCGCGTTTCCGAATAAAAGAACTTTTTCAGTAATCGTGGTTTTACCCGCATCCGGGTGAGAGATAATCGCAAACGTTCTACGTTTGCTCACTTCTTGTTGGAAAGACATAGTCGCCCTTTGCTGATCTAAAGCGTAAAAAGGGCAAGTAGATAATACTTGCCCTTGAATTCTGTGTGCGGATTATACAGAAAGCGTGTCACTTTCTAAAGGGTCAGTTTACACCCTATTTTGTGGCTAATTCCGGAGCTAGCGGTCTAGTTCACGAAAAGACGTAACATGACTAGCTAAAAGACATAAAAAGATAGCTCATAATGATGGCGTCTTCGTTGCCTTGCTTGGTTGGATAATAGTTACGACGGCGGTCGACTTCATTAAAGCCAGCCTTCTCGTAAAGATTAAAAGCATTCACATTACTTTCGCGAACTTCCAGCCAAGCACTTTCCGCGTCAGCTTGTTCACACATATCGAGAAAGTGCTCAACCAAAGCCTTACCGTAACCTTTGCCTTGCTGCTTAGGGTCAACCGCTATCGTCAGCAAAGTAACCTCACCGACAATGTTCTGAGCATAGAAATAGCCGACCACTTGCCCATCGACTTCTAAAACACGGTGGCTGCCTCCACGACTATTAAGATCACGGATCATATTTTCAGACCAAGGATGAGAATGCGCGGTCTGCTCAATTTGCCAAATTGCGTCTAGGTGTTGTTCTGAAGTGGGTAAAAGTTGATTAGTCATAAGCACAAATTTGTTGCCATAAGTCGCGGCGATGTTGGTTATTACCGTTAATGTCAGACAGTAATGGAGATTGAAGTGTTTTTGCCTTCAGTTCATGGGCAGATTCGCAACCAGCAAACCATACCCATTCAACCGAACTTAAATCCACAGCAGACAAGTGTTGCGGTTGAAGGTGTAAAGCTTGAGATAAGTCGAGCTTGATACTTTTGAGTACTCGCTCAAACATCACGGCGAGATCATCCTGAGGTTTTTCTGGTGAAACCAACAGTAACTTGCAATCATTCGATAACAGAGTCAATTCAGATTCATAACCAGCCAAACGCTCTGGGTGACTTAACTCCCATTGGCTAATGCCCATCTCTTGTAGATATTGCGCGTGTGTTTGTGACATATCTAGCGGTCGTAACCTTTGGTTTGTTGGTATTAATATTCTTCGAGTGAACTTAAACGGTGCTCATTGGGGCTGATACTAACAAAAAATAAAGGAGCATCAAGCTCCTTTATTTAGACTAAATCAGTTTGTATCTTATTGAGTGGTAAATCAGCTTATAAGTCGTTGAACTCTGGGCTGTAAGCAATTTCACCAGAATGCCCAGCAAACGCCCCTTCTACCAACTCAATCGCTTGAAAAGCGCCTTCAGGCACATCCCAAACACAACTCAGGCCAAATTCGCTCGCCGCCTTGAAACCAAAACGACCGTAGTAAGCAGGATCACCGAGTACAACACAGGCTGGGTAACCAAAATCTACCAAAGTAGAAAATGCGTCTTCAACCAGTGATTTGGCAATGCCTTGATTGCGGAACTCTTCTTTCACGGC
>NZ_JBFRSN010000669.1:0-6428 GCF_041473595.1 Vibrio sp. 10N.222.46.A1 | reverse complement strand
GAGTAAATAAAATAGAGGGTAATGTTATTTTTAGTAACAAAATTACAAATGTTGCAATTCACGCTCTCAAGTTCAACATATTCCGTAAACATTAAAAAAAAACGCATTTTTGGTGATCAAAAACACAAAAAGGGAGCTTTCGCTCCCTTTTGTTTGTTTAGTTAGATTTCTATCGCAAAAAAAGTTTTTGGTAATTTTTGGTCGTTTGTTCAGCAACCTCTTTCATTGATACCCCTTTTAACTGGGCGATATAAGCCGCAACTTCGACTACATATGCAGGCTGATTCTCTTTACCACGATATGGAATTGGCGCCAAATATGGCGAATCCGTTTCGATCAGCAACCTATCTAGAGGTAGGTTTTTCACAACGTCTTTAAGTTCTGTGGCTTGTTTAAAGGTCACAATTCCTGAGATCGAGATATAGAAACCTAATTCCATTGCCGCTTCAGCGAACGCTTGATCTTCAGTAAAGCAGTGAATCACACCACCACACTTCTCTGCTCCACCATCGCGTAAAATAGCTAACGTATCTTCACGCGCGTTACGCGTGTGGATGATCAAAGGTTTATTAAGCTCAACAGCCAACTCAACGTGCTGCTTGAACCTGAGCTGTTGTAGCTCTGCAGTCTCTGGTTGGTAATGATAATCTAGGCCAGTTTCACCAATCGCCACCACTTTAGGGTTGCTCGCGTACTCACGCATTCTGTCTAAACAGAAGTCGCTCTCTACGTCGAGAGGGTGAACGCCACACGAAGCCTTAACGTTATCAAACGGCGAGATCATCTCAAGCATGTTTTCAAACGAATCCAACGTCACACCGACAGAAAGCAGTTGGTCAACGTTGGCTGCTTTCGCTTTATTAACCACGTCTTCTACGCTGGTGTGTAAATCTTGGTAATCCAGTTTGTCTAAATGACAATGGGAATCTACGAACATGTTTCCTCGCAAGTGGCTATCAGCCAATTCATTATGAGTAGCTCCGTATTGAGCCCAGGGTGTAGCTTGAACTGCTCAATCAATATCAGCAGTTTATTCGACGCTGCATAAGCACTTTGATAAGACATCACCTCACACAGTGCTTTCGCACTCGGAATGATAGCCTGATTAGCTAAACCAAAATGCAGCTTTTGTACATCTGACAATAAATGCCAAAGCCAGCTAAGTTGAATCAAAGGGTCTTTGCTAAGCTCTGTAGAGAACTTCAGCATGTCGGGTTGAGTGCCTTTTATCACATTCACAAAGCCATCGAGCGCTTTTGTTGAAGCTTCGACGCCACCTTGATCAAACATTGCTTTCGCTTTCAGGGGGGCGTTGTCGTTCAATGTCAGTATGTACTGAGGAACCGTTTTACCGACTTCTCCATTTAACCATGCCGATCCTGCATCTAATTGTGGACACACCACATTAAATTGCTGGCAACGGCTAAGAATAGTTGGCATTAAGCGATTACTGTTACGCGTTGAAAGGATGAAAATACAATTACTCGCAGGTTCTTCCAGTGTTTTCAACAGCGCATTAGACGCCGATTCATTCATCGCTTCAGCCGGACTCAGCAAAATGACACGCAAGCCACCCAACTGTGACGATTGTTGAGCCCAGCGGTTACTCGCACGCACTTGGTCAACGGTAATCGATTTACCTTCTTTCTCAGGTTCGATCACATGGAAATCCGGGTGACTCCCCGACTTCATCAGTTCACAACTGTGGCAAAATCCGCACGCTTCACTTTCGTAATTAACACACATCAATGCATCGGTAAGTTGGCTAACCAGCGCTTCCACACCAAGCCCTTCAGGCGCATTAACGATCACAGAGTTAGGAAAACGTTCTGCATCGAGACTTTTTTTCCACTCACTCCATACCGGTGTGAGCCAAGAATACACTTCAGCCATGACTACCTACTGTTTATTGAGCCAAGCACTGAGCGCGACTTTAATATCAGCGGCTACTTGCTCAAGCTCTTGCTGTGCATTAATCACGAGTACAGAATCGTCTTGCCCTGCAATTTCTAAGTAACGCTCACGCGTGCGATCGAAAAATGAGATGTCCATCTTTTCGATTCTATCAAGCTCACCACGACCTCTAGCACGCTCTAGCCCGACTCTAGGGTCTAGGTCCAAATATAGTGTTAAATCTGGCTTAAAACCGCCTAGCGTGGTTTCTTTCAGTGATTCCATCGTAGTGCGTGCGATCTGACGACCACCACCTTGATAAGCTTGAGATGACATATCATGGCGATCACCCAACACCCATTTACCACTGTCTAGTGCAGGCTTGATGACGTTTTCTACTAATTGAACACGCGCTGCGTACATCAGCAGCAACTCAGTCATGTCTTGAAGCTTCTCGCCCTCGTGTTCTTCTTTGACCAACGAGCGCATCTTCTCGGCAAGCACGGTACCACCGGGTTCACGAGTATTAACGATGTCAGCGACACCGGCTGTTTTCAATGTCTCAACGATGGCATTGATTGCTGTACTTTTGCCAGCACCTTCAAGGCCTTCAACCACGATAAATTTCGACTGATTCATAATTCTTTCTTTATTTGTTTTTTCTTAATTGCTTTAAGTAAGCTCGTACTGCACGGTTATGCTCAGTCAAACTCTTTGAAAATACGTGACCGCCCGTTCCACTCGCAACAAAATACAGGTAGTTGCTCTTCTCTGGATTCAGAGCCGCGTTGATAGACGCTTTACCCGCCATCGCGATCGGTGTTGGCGGTAAACCGCTCATTGTATAGGTGTTGTACGGCGTTGGTGTGCGTAGATCTTTCTTTCGAATATTACCCTTGTAGCTAGCACCCATGCCGTAGATAACCGTTGGATCAGTTTGCAAACGCATACGCTTGTTCAAGCGGTTAACGAACACAGAAGACACACGCTCACGCTCAGAAGCGACAGCAGTCTCTTTTTCGATGATAGACGCAAGAATTAAAGCTTCATACGGCGATTTAAGAGGCAGCTTATCGGCTCTGTTTTCCCACTCATCATTGACCACGTTCATTAGATCTCGGTGGGCGCGTTTCAACAAATCTAAATCCGTTGTGCCATAGGTGTAGTGATACGTTTCCGCTAAGAAAAGACCTTCAAGCTTTTCATTTTCGATACCAAGCTTTTGTGCGATCTCTTTTTCAGAAACATCATTCAACGTCTGCTGAATGAATTCGTTGTCTTTTAGCTGAACAAGCCACTCATCAAAACGACTGCCCTCTACGAAGGTAATAGTAAATTGGTGCTCTTTCCCTTCTACAAGCACTTGTAACGCCTGTTCTAGGGTTAAACCTGGTTCGAGCAGGAATGTACCCGCTTTTACGTCTACAAGCTCAGGATGTAACTTACGGATTAATTTCTCGTAAGGAGAAGCCTCAAACAGCCCTTCATTAATCAACTGTGCGAGGACGCGGTTAAAGCTGCTGCCTGAAGCAACAGTAACAACTTGTGGTTTTTCCAATTGAATAACTTGTTTCAGGTTATCTTGCGCTTGGTTGTAAACATAAAAACCAGCAGCCACGGCTGCGATTAGGCACAAGATAATAAAAATAAATAACTTTTTGATCACGAGTTTAGTTGTCCTTGAAGGCTACGAGTAACGGTTCCAATGTTGAATTGGGTATCACTAATACGGGTAACTGGGGCAACCCCTAAAATGGAGTTGGTCATGAAAACCTCATCAGCTTGCATGAGTTGAGATAAGCAGTAGTCACTAATAGTAACGGAAAGTTCAGCTTGATTCAGCGCGGTTAACACTTGCTTACGCATAACCCCTGCAACGCCACTTTGCGTCAGTTGAGGAGTGTGAATCGTCTGCCCTTTTCGCCAAAACAGATTAGCCATGGTGGTTTCAATCACGTTACCTGATATATCCAGAACCACGCCATCCACTTCACCGGCCTGATCCATTTCATCTTTCATCAAGATTTGCTCAAGGCGATTATTGTGCTTATGACCGGCCAATAATGGGCTCAAACCCAGTGCTTGTTGGCAGATACCGAGTTCTACACCGGAATCTTGCCACGCGAAATAATGACTTGGGTAATCAAATGTACTGATGGTTATCGTTGGCTTGGCGATATTCTTGGTACTGTAGCCACGACCGCCTGCCCCACGGCTAACGTGCAGCTTGAGCCCTGCTTTTTCATTATGAGGCTTGTTTTTTTCTTGAAGATTCGTTGAACCATCAAGGCTCTTTGTACCAGGAGGCGCATTGTGTTGGATATGTTCAAGTGCATTATCGAGCCAAAGGTTAACCGTATTCCAATCAAGTTCGGAAATGCGTAACGCTTTAAGACAATCATCAACACGACGCTGATGATCGTGAAAATATTGAATCTGGCCATCTTGAACAAGCATGGTAGTAAAACAGCCGTCTCCATACTGAAACGAGCGATCTAAGATATCGACAGTTTGCTGACTTTCTCCATCAACCCAAAACATGTTTTTCCCCATAAAAAGAAACGGCTCAATGCTAAAGCATCGAGCCGTTTAAAAACAGTTCTAATTATGACTATCTACGATGTTTGACTCTTATATAAGATGATTAAATCTTTTTGAAGATCAAACAGCCGTTAGTACCACCGAAACCGAATGAGTTACATGCAGCATATTCCATGCCGCTAACTTTACGCGCGGTGTGAGGTACTAAGTCAATATCTAAGCCTTCTTCAGGATCATCTAAATTGATTGTTGGTGGAACAATTTGATCAATTAGAGACATCGCTGTGATGATAGCTTCAGCAGAACCCGCAGCACCTAGAAGGTGGCCTGTCATTGACTTCGTAGAAGAAACCAAGACTTGCTTGCTGCCTGCTTCGCCAAGAGCACGCTTGATGCCCTTCACTTCCGCTACGTCACCTGCAGGAGTCGAAGTACCGTGTGCGTTAACATAACCGATTTGTTCACCAGTAATGCCAGCATCACGCATAGCCGCTTCCATTGCTAGTGCGCCACCAGAACCATCTTCACTTGGAGATGTCATGTGGTAAGCGTCACCCGACATACCGAAGCCAACTAGCTCACAGTAAATCTTAGCGCCACGAGCTTTAGCATGTTCATACTCTTCAAGAACCATCATGCCTGCACCGTCACCAAGAACGAAGCCGTCACGGCCTTTGTCCCATGGACGAGAAGCTTTTTGAGGCTCATCGTTACGAGTAGACAGTGCTTTAGCCGCACCAAAACCGCCCATACCTAGTGGTGTCGATGCTTTTTCAGCACCACCCGCTAGCATTGCGTCAGCATCGCCGTATGCAATCATACGAGCCGCGTGGCCAATGTTATGTAGGCCAGTCGTACATGCTGTAGAGATCGCGATGTTTGGACCGCGTAGGCCACGCATGATAGACATGTGACCCGCAATCATATTCACGATCGTCGACGGTACGAAGAACGGGCTGATTTTACGAGGGCCTTTTTCAGTTAGAGCCTTGTGACCGGCTTCGATCAAACCAAGACCACCAATACCAGAACCGATAGCAACGCCTACACGAGGAGCGTTTTCTTCAGTAATAGTTAGGGCTGAATCATCTAAAGCTTGAATACCTGCTGCGACGCCGTACTGGATGAACAAGTCCATCTTACGAGCATCTTTTTTAGTCATATACTCTTCGCAGTTAAAGTCTTTAACTAGACCTGCAAAACGAGTTGAGAAATTGGTTGCATCAAAATGATCGATATTAACGATACCACTTTGACCAGCTAGCAGGGCTTTCCAAGAAGATTCTACAGTGTTGCCTACCGGCGACAACATACCCATGCCAGTGACAACTACACGACGCTTGGACACGATATTACACTCCGGGGATTGAGGTGATTTAAGATGAGGATAGATGAGTTAGATAAAACACAGGCGGTCGAGGTGACCGCCTGGGAGAGATTATTACTGAGCGCTAGTTACGTAATCGATAGCAGCTTGAACAGTAGTAATTTTCTCAGCTTCGTCATCTGGAATCTCAGTGTCGAATTCTTCTTCTAGAGCCATTACTAGCTCCACTGTGTCTAGAGAATCTGCACCTAGGTCATCAACGAAAGAAGCTTCGTTTTTAACTTCAGCTTCGTCTACACCTAGCTGTTCAACAATGATTTTCTTTACGCGTTCTTCGAGGTTGCTCATTTTTTCTTTTCCTTTACAGAGTTCGCTTTATGCGATGTTTTCCGTAGTTTATTCAATCTATTGAAAGTTGCAAGGTCAACTTTTCTGGTCAAACCACAATTTTCACGATTTTAACCGAAATTACGTATGATCTTGACTTAAATCATGCACAAATGTTGCACATAATTTACACCATGTACATACCGCCATTGACGTGAAGTGTTTCACCTGTGATATAAGCTGCCGCAGGTGACGCCAAAAATACCACAGCTTCAGCGATTTCGCGAGGATCACCTAGTCGACCTGCTGGTACATTCGCCAAAGTTACTGCACGTTGGTC